>JBGTHI010000204.1:0-1690 GCA_041746295.1 Myxococcaceae bacterium | reverse complement strand
CCCGATCCAGCTGATGGAAGGTCTCGCTGTTGAGGGCGTTGAGGGCCTTGGACCGGGCGATCGTGAGCTGCGCGACCGGGCCGTCAAACTCCAACTCCAGATTCGAATAGCTCATAGGTAGGAATGAAAGCCCCGGCCCGACTTGCGGCCCAGCCAGCCGGCATCCACATATTGGCGCAGCAATGGAGAGGGACGGTATTTGTCGTCGCCCAGCCCGTCATGCAGCACCTGGGCGATGTAGAGGCAGGTGTCCAGCCCAATGAAGTCGGCCAGCTCCAGCGGACCCATCGGCGTGTTGGTACCCAGCTTCATCAGCGGCACCGGATTCATGAAGTGCATGCCGATCACCGACTGCGGCCGCCGAGTGGCCGCGGCGATCCGGGTGATCGAGATCGATGAGGTGTTGGTGGCGAGCACCCCACCCGGCTTCACCACTTCATCCAGCGCCTGGAACAGGCTCCGCTTCAGCCCCTCGTCCTCGGTGACCGCCTCGATGGCGAAGTCAAACTCCCGAAGGCCGGTGAGCGCTTCACGGGTTATGAGCGCAGCAGAGGCAGCCTTGACCTGGGACTCCGAGAGGAGCCCCTTGGACTGGAGCTTCCCCAGGCCGCCGCGAATCCGCTCACCCGCCTTCTCCAATGCGGGAGCGGACGCGTCCACCAGCGTCACCGAGAGCCCGGCCTGCAGAGCGACCTGGGCGATCCCCGAGCCCATCTGTCCCGCGCCGAGCACCACCATCTGTTCGGAAGTCAAGCGTCCTCCCTACGCGCTTTGCGCGGGCTGCGCCGGGCGGTCACCTCAGTTACCACCAGCTTGGGCGAGATGTCCGGACCCGTGCCCGGTTCGACCCTGGTCTCGACCGCCTCGCTCACCTGCTGGGGAGGGGTGGCGCTCTCGGCTTTCACCGAGGGAACCAGCCGGACCTGGGCCGTCACCTCGACGGTCATGCCGGCGAGCAGCCTCAAGAACTCCTGCCGCAGCTTCTCCGACTGGAAGAAGCGCCGGAGCTCCTCCGACATCACCCGGCCGATCTCGTCTTTGGTCTTCTCGGCCTGGCTCAGGACCACTCCGAGCAGCTCCTTGGGGAGCTTGAGCTGACCGGCCAGGTTGCGCAGGCCCTCTTCGGTCATGAAGATCGCCCCCAGCCCGGCGACCGCCATCTTCTTTACGAACTCGGGGACGAAGCCGGCGCGGGACTCGGCGCTGCTGGTGTCGTCCCCCGAGCCGGAGCTCGTGGAGCCTGGGCCCGGAGACCCTTCACCCTCGGTGCTCATGACCGAATTCCTATAGCCTGGGTGGGGGTCGCGCGCGGGCGCAGGTTCTCCTGCGACACCCTGCCCGCCACCGCCTTGGCCATCTGTAAGAACGCCTGGGCCTCGGCGCTCTCCGGGTGGCTCACGATGATCGGGACGCCGCTGTCGCCACCCTGGCGGACCTTGAGCTCCAACGGGATCTCGCCGAGGAACGGGATGCCCATCAGATCGGCGGCTTTATGCCCGCCGCCGTGATCGAAGATCTCGGTCGCCACGCCGCAGTGGGGGCAGACGAATTGGCTCATGTTCTCCACGATGCCCAGGATGGGAATCTGCAGCTTGTCGAACATCTGCTTGGCTCGCACCACGTCGGCCAGCGCCACATCCTGGGGCGTGGTGACCAGCAGAGCGCCGGCCGCCCGCGTCTTCTGGGCCAG
>JBGTHI010000203.1:0-1904 GCA_041746295.1 Myxococcaceae bacterium | reverse complement strand
TAGGTCTGGGACCCGGTGGTGCCCGCGGAGAAGTCAGCCGCGGTGTCGTCGGTGAGGGTCGCCGCGTTCGCGGCGGCGGGAATCCACATGGCGGCGACCGCGAGGGTGGCGACGAGCCAGGAGGCCGGATGGCGGGAACTGAAGCGCATGACGAGTTTGCAGGAACTTTCTCGACCGTGGCGAATCTGTACCGCCAGCAGAAACGGTAACAAACTTTCCGGATGTTCTGCGCCGGACCGCTGCGTCGGGACAAATCCTGCAGAACTCTGGACGGCCCTCAAGGGGCTGAGAGGGCAAGCAGCTGACCGTCGGTAGCTACTGCGCGCGATGGTCGCTTTCAGTCTTCGGGTGCGACCGTGACCTTGCCCGCGGACCGCAGCTCTGCTTCCTCGACGAGGTCCGTTCCGCTGAGGATGAACACCTCGCAGATCATGTCGGGCTCCTGCTGGTTCCCGCTCATGAAACCGATCACCGCCCGCCCGGTGGCATGTTGGATCACAGCTTCGAAGCGCTGGCGCATGACCTCTTGAAAGGCCATCCGCTGCTCGATCACCGCGCGGCCTCGATCACCGGCGAGCAGCGTTTGCTCGACCCGGGTGAACCCACCGCGCAGCACGCAGACGACGAGGTCGTCCTGGTAGTAGGTCTTGGCCTGGGTCGGTCCGACGCCGTAGTACTCCTTGAGCAGCGCGACCATGCCGTCGGAGATCTCGGTGAGGATGGCGCCGTGCGCCTTGCCTGGGTGGTGTGCTTCTGCTCGCGACATCTCGGGTCAGTACTCAGCGGGCCTGCTGGGTGGGCCGAAGAGATCGGTCGTATCGAGGATGAAGAGCTCGGAGAGCACATCCGGGTCTTGGTGGTTGCCGCTCAAGAAGGCGACCACCGTCCGTCCCGTCACCTCGTAGATCATCTCCTCGAATCTTGGGCGCATCACCTTCTGGAAGGCAATCCGCTGCTGGATGACTGAATCGCCCATCCCGCCTGCGAGGAGCGTTTCCTCGACCTGCGTGAAACCACCACGCATCAGGATCAGAATCGTGTCGTCATTGACGTAGCTCTTGGCGTGGGTCGGGCCCTTGCCATAGAACTCCTTGTGGAGCTGGACCATGCGGCGGGACAGCTCTCGCCGCAGGTCGTGGCTGCTCCTGGACGTCTCCGCTACCGGCGAGATGCTAGGGAGAGTCTCATCAGACATCGCCGGAATCGTATCGAGGGATTTGGGGACGGAGTACGATGTACTTCTCGAGGCTGGTTTCTGCCCTCGATTCATGCGCCTGAAGCGCTCGCCGCGATCCGCGGTTCGAGCTTCCTCCGCGTCCTACGCAAGGGAGACTCGATGAGCAGCACCGCTGTCGGGGAACACGAACAGATCGCTGAGGAGATCCTGAACGTTCATCAGGACTCCTACGGCACCGGGGCCGACAACGTCTTCGTCCATCAGCTGGATGACCTGATCGTCGTGATCATCGACGGCCTCGAGTTGACCAAGGGCGAAAGCACGCTGATCGCGGGCGGGTTCTCCGAGACCGTGCACAAGATGCGCTCGCAATTTCAGATCGAGATCGGGGCGACCTTCACCGCGATCGTCGAACGGGCAACCGGCCGCCGGGTCCGCAGTTTCCTCAGCAACACGGATCTGGACGACCTCTTCTCGGTCGAGTTCTTCCGCCTGCATCCGCGGGCCTAGAGAGGTCAGCGCTCGGCGTCCACGGCGCGGTGGAGCTTCTTCATCCCGAGACGCATCCGCCCCTGCACCCGCTCCTCGGAGAGGCCGAGTTGCTCGGCGATCTCAACGTGAGTCATCTCGCCGAAGTAGGCGAGGCCGATCACCTCAGCCTCAGCCTTCGGCAACCGTTTCAGGAGAGCCGCGAGCGCCTCTCGCTCCCCCGACTTGATGCCGTAGT
>JBGTHI010000202.1:0-4807 GCA_041746295.1 Myxococcaceae bacterium | reverse complement strand
TCACCTCCGGTCCCGAGGATTCCCGCCTGGAGCTTCCGATGAAGCCCCGGGACGCCATCTACATTCCCGGGGCAGGGCTCAACACCGCGCTCGAGCTGCCGGCGGCGATGGAGATGGCCCGACCGGTCATCCTGAATGATTTGAATCCCTTCACCGCGCGCGCCCTCGCGCGGGCGGTGGAGCTCCTGGGTGCATTCAACGTCCAGGTCCGCGTCGGCGACTACAGCTCGGTGGCGCTCGAACCCGCTTCGGTGGGAGCGATGATCCTCTCTCTCCTCGGCGCCGCGGGTGAAGAGGCCTTGGGAGGGCTCTTCCACCAGGCTTCGAGCTTCCTTCGTCCCGGTGGCGCCATCGCCGGCTTTCACCAGGTGGGCCACGGGTGGCGGACCGCCACACCAGCCACGACCTTCAGAGGGCTGCTGCAGGAGAACGGGTTTCATCCCGAGAAGTGGTCAATCCTGAGGTACTTGGGCTCAAACGACCGTTTGCTCCCGGAAACGCCCCTGAGCCAGTTATCGATGGGCCAGCTTCTGGCGGCGCAGGCGCTCCCCTCGGCCCCCCGCGATGGCGCGGTGTTCGTCGCAAGGCACGTTTGATCGCTTCGCAGGGCCGCGAAGTGGGCGCCGACATAGTAAGGCTGGAGGAGCATGTCCGCGCTGCTCTTGAGCCTGTTGCTCACCGCCGCCCGTCCCATGGTACTGCAGCGCCGTCAGCAGACAGATAACCGTCGAGGGCGCGCGCTTAGCAGCGACCTCGGCGATGGAGCTCAGTTCTGTCATTGGCGCATCGGCGAGGCGGTAGAGGCCCCGGTCGACCCGCTCAAGCACGCCCCTCTCACAGAGGCGCGGCAGATAGGATCGCGGGATTCCGATGGAGGAGAGATCGCTGCCGCGCACGGGGCCCTTCTCAGCCCTTTGCAGCAGCAGTTCGACCTTTGTGGATTGATCAGACACGTCACGTTTCGTCGGTCATTGAGCGCATTGACCGACACTTTGTACTATGCCGCGCAGGAGGTTCAAACGAACAAACGACAAGGTAAACACCCTGACGGGCCTGCAGTTTACCCTTGAGAGTTCGCTGGGCACTGGCGCAACGTAGTTCTGCCTTCGATTCAGACACGGTGATTCAGGTCTCGACGGGCGGGCTCATTTGCTCTGCGATCTCGTCGGGAGCGGTCCGGCATGGCCCATTCATGACTTCTGCCGATCGCAAACCGCCTGACGGGTTGGTCTAGCGCAGTTTCGTCCTCCCAGGTAACGCTGCAGCATGGCCCTCCGAGAACGATGGAAAGCTTGCGCCGTCCTTCTACTCAAGAAGATCGGTCTGGTCGTACGCTCGAACGGGTCACGAACACTTCACCTCCCCTCTCGCATCACGCCACATTCGACGATTCTGCCTGACGGAACGCGGCTCTCCTGGGAGCTTTTTCAAGGCGATTTCAAGACGATAAAGCTCAATGGTGACGAGGAGTTTGCGACCTTAAGCGTTGTCTTCAGCGCCAGGGGACTGGAAGGAGCTAGGAAGATTCTGTTCCCTCTGATCGAAATGGTCGTGGATGATCTGTGCTTTCAGGTCCAGGGCCCCATCAGTGTCGTCCAGCTCGAGCTTCTCAATGTCAGTCCTCCTGTTGCCGTTGGAGACGAGCGTGAAGGACTGCTCATCCCAGCACCCAATGGGTTTCGCGAGTTCAAGATGAGCCGTTCGACTGCACTAGATTCGGAGATAACCGCCGACTTTCCGATGCTTCGACAAGACTACGCTCGACACGAAAAACACATTCAGAATGCTCTCGACTGGTACATCAAGGGGCTACACGCCTCCGCCGATCCCGACAAATACATCCTGTACTGGATCGCCCTCGAGATTCTGGCCAAGGCATCGGGAAGCAAGGTGGAAGCACCCACGACCCTCCGGTGCAACCACGTAATTAGGACGTGTCCCGAGTGTGCCGCACCAACTTCAGTTCATCGTCAAGCCGCATCGATGCGCCAGTTCCTTTCGGCGTTCGGGGTCGACCGAACTCTCGCGGATCGACTTTGGGAAATGCGCCAGCTGGTACACGGAGCGTGGAGTTTTGACTCCAAACAGGTGCAAGGCCTTGCTGAGCTACTTCACCATCTCCGGTCAATCGTCATGGCTGTGCTCAAGACCACACTAGGCATGCCACCCGATCTCCCCCCGATCGTGACTTCGGGCGGCCCGGTGATCAGCTCGCCAGCTTTGACTATCAGGCGGCCGCTGACGAAATCCGATCTCAGCGGCCTTGCCACCTAGAACGAGTGCGGCAAGTTCGCTACGACAGCGTGATTTCAGACCACCGCATTGCCACGGTCCCCTTTCCCGGCCATTAGGCCCGAGCCGGCACACTCATGAGGAAGAGCTCAGACGTGGACCGACTGATGGGTTATCCGCGCATCCTCGAAACACATTCCATGCAGCCCCCAACAGGCCTTCCGATCGTCACCTGCGGTCGGATCGGAAGGCTTTGATCGATAGTCGCTAAGCGGAAAGCCGCGTCTTCCCGAGCTTGCCGCCAAGACGCGGTTGAAGGAGCGCGTCCTCGGTGATCAATCCCAATAGCGCCATCGTGAGCGAATGCGGAGATCGCAGTTCCTCAATCTCATTCGCGGATAGAACGGACCGAAGATATTCCGAATGGGCAATCTTCGCGACGGCCACTTCCTTGTATACCGTGAGAACCTTCTCTTCCACCTCATCCATGAGGTGATCGGGATACTGCGACTGGTAATGCGCGATCTGCTGCAGGAGAACGGGGTGCTCTACGTTCAAGAGGACCACTCCTGAGGGGAACTCGGGATCGTGTCTCTGCCACGCAGCCAGGATGCCCTTTCCGCCGATATCCTCCGCTTTCACGGCTCGACAATGAGGAAGGCCTCCGCCCACTCGCGTCGGGCGCGCAGGAACAGGCCCAGGAGCCGAACCGATACGATCAGGTCCAGTCTTCTCTCCGCCCACGGTTACCGCGCCACCCGAACGCTGTTCCGCGGACGGGGCCGAGGCTCTCGATCCAGGCGCGGCGCCCTGAACAGGTCTTATCGACGCTTGTCCGGTCTGCTGTGCCACGAGGCGCGTCATTTTCCAGCGAGATCCGAAGCGCTCCATCAGGCGCTCCCGCCACGCCTCGTCATCGATCGTTCGAGTATCGCTAGTTCTAGCTTCGGCCAGAGCGTTGCGCACCGCCTGAGGCATCTTGTCAGCAAATTCATTCGCCCAATCGCTGATAGGCAGGTCATCACCCGCGTTCGGCCCGCCTCGAAGCTTCAGGGCGTTTCGATCAGTAGTTGGGAAGACTCCTCGCCGAGTCGAATCATCAAATTCTGGCGGGCGAAATACAACCCAGAGCCGTTGGCGGACTGTTGAGGCGCTCACGCCGAGCGAGCGGTAGATCGAGTGGGCGGCTTGGAAGTTATAGAGTTCATTTCGATAGAGGGCCGCGACGAAACCGGTCTCGGGGGCATATCCGTGGACTTGGGGGCGATCACCCTTCCACAGGAACCAATCCGCCTTGGTTCCGTCATCGAGGGGGACGGTTCCACTATCTTCGAGGCCACCGCCGTCGCGAGCTTCTGGGTATTCGATCCAGTGTTTCGCCCCCAGAACAACCCTCCTGAGGGAGCTTCGAGAGCCAGTGGAGCGGGACTCCTCCAAGCTGCGCGGCCATTTCGCCTTCGTATCGCTTTGGAAGGACTCAACCGAGACCTCGACTCCGTTAGGAATCTCCCAAATGCGGTGATTCAGGTACCTAACGACTCCATGAACCTTCGCCTCTACACGGGATGGATCCCCTAGAGCCGTGTCCTCGCTGGGGCTGTTACCCAGAAGGATGACGACCGTTCCGTGCTCTTTGATCCAATCCGGTCTTACGAGAGACCAGTCACAGCCGTGCTCATGATCATCAAAAGGCCTGACGACAGTCTCGACGGAGCTCTCGCCGGCCTCATCCACTGCGTCCAGGTAGCGAAGACCATATTCGCCGGTATCGGCATCCCTCTGGAGCCAGACCATTGCTGGAATGCCATCGACCCACGAGACGACGACCACGCCGTGGCCGTTCCAAGGTAAGAGCGAGGTTTTTGATCCAACGCCAAAATTCTCGGCGACCCCTCCGATCGGCTTGCCACCACCTCCGAACGTATTGAAGAACTCCACGAGCTGATCCGGGGTCATTCCCTTCCCGTTGTCAGCGATAATGCGACGGTATACGCCCTGCGACTCAACCGCCTGCCACTCGATGCCGTACGCTACGCGAGTGGCCTCTGCTTCCAGCGCATTGATGAATGTCTCGCGCACCCACTGAAAGGATCCGCCTTCCCTATAGGTGCGCTCAATGAAGTGCTGCGTGCCGCTCGACTTCATCGGCTGAATACGGGTCGAAAGCTTCTTTGCTGGCATCTCTTCGTCGTCCTTTCCAAGGCACGAGGCCTTGAAGGTGGGCTTGGACAGAATGCCCAAGCGCGGTGGCAGACCAACACGCTCGGTGCGCGTGATCAACACGAATCGAGATCGCGACGTGGCTGGCGCTGAGGGACCACGGGCATTGCCTTTCGAAGCTCCGGCACCGGTGCTGAAACCCACGCCGAGAGTTACGTCGAACCCTACGGCCAAGCTTACGCCGCCGCGCGTATAGCTCGGCGTAACCGTCGGCGCAGGTCTGAGCGTAAGGTTCGCCAGGAAAGGCTGAGACCTTCCGGGCGTCTCGACCCCACCCCCGGCACCGAAAAAGCGCTGTCGGCTTCACCAGCCTGGACCCCGATCCCTCTTTCCCAACGACAAGAAAGAGGGATCG
>JBGTHI010000201.1:0-3318 GCA_041746295.1 Myxococcaceae bacterium | reverse complement strand
TGCCGGCGAGCGCATGAAGGTCTGGGGCGGTCGAGGGACCTTCTGGGGGACGATGTTAGGCATGCTCTTCGGAAGCTCGTTCTTTCTCATACCAGCCTTAGGTCCTCTCATCGTGATGGGTCCCCTTGTCACATGGCTGGTTGGGGCGCTCGAGGGTGCGGCGGTAGGCGGTGCCGTCGGTGTTCTAGGCGGAGCGCTCAGCAGTATCGGAGTTCCTAAGGACAGCGTCATCAAGTACGAGCTCGAAGTGAAAGCCGGAAAGTTTCTGGTCCTCGCTCACGGCAGCGCTGACGTCATCGAGCGTGCGCGCGGCACCCTCGGTCAAACCGGGGCACTGCAGCTCGCGGCATACGCGCCATGAACGCACTCCTTTGTTTTGACACTTCGGCGATGACATTCGGCTGGTATGGAGACTACGGATGCTTCAGGCTTTCCTCGAAACCAACCGCGAAGAGCTGATCGCTCGGTGCCGCCGGCAAGCTGCCACAAGACTGGCGCCAAGCCCTACCGACGATGAGTTCAAATACGGTATTCCACTCTTTCTTGAACAAGTTGTCAGGACGCTGCAGCTGATACAGGCGTCAGATTCGGAAAAGGCCGAAGAGATCTCCGGACCCACTGCCCAAGGCAAGGTCCCTTCTCGCTCTGAAATCAGAACTGGCGCTACGAAGCATGGGAAGGAACTCCATCGAAATGGGCTGACCGTGGATCAAGTCGTCCATGACTATGGAGATCTCTGTCAAGCCGTCACCAACTTGGCTGTTGAGCAGGGTGCGCCAATCACGGTGGATGAGTTTCGCACTTTCAATTCCTGCCTCGACGACGCCATTGCCGATGCGGTCACCGAGTACGGCAACCAACGCGCCCAAAGCGACGCTGCCGCAGAGGGTGCAGCAACCAACGAGCGTATGGGGCACCTCGCGCATGAGTTGCGCAATGACCTCAACGCGGCGATGCTTGCACTTCAGGCGGTCAAGCGAGGGACTGTCGGCATCTCCGGAGCGACCGGGGCTGTACTCGAGAGAAGTCTTTGTCGGATGCGCGACCTGATTGACCGCTCGCTCGCAGAGGTGCGTGTGACGGCTGGAAGCGCCCCTCGGCTAGAGCGTTTCGCCGTCGCGGACCTGATCGAGGAGATACAGGTCGCCTCAGGATTGGAGGCGGCGAGTCGCGGAGTCAGCTTGAGTGTCGAGCCCGTCGCTTCAGACTTGCTGGTCAATGCCGACAGACAGATGATTGCTTCTGCGGTAGCGAACCTCTTGCAGAACGCGTTCAAGTTTACAAAAGCTCGGTGTCACGTGTCGCTTAGAACCCGTGCGGGCGATGGCCGGGTTTTCATTGAGGTCGAGGACGAGTGTGGCGGCCTCCCACAGGGAAAGGCCGAAGAGCTCTTCGCACCCTTCATACAAAAGAGCGTCAATCGAACGGGACTGGGACTGGGTCTATCCATTTGTCAGCGGGGCGTCGAGGCCAGTGGCGGTACGGTTCAGGTACGCAACCTGCCGGGTAAAGGTTGTGTCTTCACAATCGAACTTCCGCTGGAACGCTCTTAAGTCGAACACTTAGCCGAGGTCACCCCGACAGGCCCAGGATTCACTGGTAGGCAGCACGCCTAAGGTCGAAGCCCGCGTCCTTTTCGGCCCTCCGGCTGGCGTGATCGACGACCTGGGCGAGTTGATCGAGAAAAAGGGTGGAACTGTCCTGGTGAGCCCCGCTGACCGGATGCCATCGCGCAGGGGGCTGGCGGCGATCTGCCGATATTAATTACACACGACTCACCGAGGAGAATCCAATGCACATCCAGATCAATACAGACACCAACATCGAAGGGCGCGAGGAGCTCGCCATCCACGTCAAAGGACTGGTGGAGAGCACCCTGAGCCGATTCGCCGACAGGATTACCAGGGTAGAAGTCCACCTCAGCGACCAGAACGGCAACAAGAACGGCCAAGACGATAAGCGCTGCATGATAGAGGCTCGCCTCGAGAGGCGCCAGCCCACCGCTGTCACGCACCAGGCCGCGAGCGTCGACGACGCCGTCGAGGGCGCAGCTGATAAGTTAAAGAGATCCCTCGAAAGCACGTTGGGGCGACTGAACGACTCTCGGAGAACGTAATGGCCCAGGAATCGATCCGAACTGAGCTCGAGGTCCAAGGGTTTAGCAACCTCGCAACCGTGCATCACAATCTCCCAACCTCATTCCTGTACGAAGAGGCGGTGCGCCGCAGCGAAGGGCGTCTTGCGCACCTGGGTCCCCTGGTTGTGCGCACCGGTCACCACACGGGTCGCGCTCCGCATGACAAGTTCGTGGTGCGTGAGCCGTCGAGCGAGACGAAGGTCTGGTGGGGTCCATCCAACCAACCCTTCACGCCCGAGCGGTTCGAGGCGCTGCGCCTGCGAATGCTGGCCTATCTGCAGGGCAAGGATCTCTTCGTCCAGGACTGCTTTCTATGCTCCGGCCCTACGCACCGCACCGCGGTCCGCGTCGTCACCCAGACCGCGTGGCACGGCCTGTTCGCACGCAACCTGTTCCTTCAGGCGCATTTGAACGAGCTCCAGTCGTACGCACCATCGCTGACCATCCTGCACCTGCCGGACTTCCACGCCACTCCCGAGCTCGACGGTACACGCTCCGAAGCCTTCATCATCCTCAACTTCGACCGCCGCCTCGTGCTGATCGGCGGCACGGCCTACGCTGGCGAGATTAAGAAGTCGGCGTTCACCTTCTTCAACTACATCCTGCCGCAAAAGAACGTGCTCTCGATGCATGCGGCTGCGAACTCCGGAGGCGGAGGTGACGTCGCCCTCTTCTTCGGCCTTTCGGGAACGGGGAAAACCACCTTGTCCACCGACTCTCAGCGAACCCTGATTGGCGATGACGAGATCGGCTGGAGCGAACGAGGCGTGTTCAATCTTGAAGGCGGCTGCTACGCCAAGGTTACTGGCATCTCCTCCGACGAGGAACCTGCAATCTATCAGACGACGCGGCGCTTTGGGACCATCCTTGAAAATGTTGGCTTCGACGCAAAAACCGGACATCTCGACCTCGCGGATGCAAGCCTGACGCCGAACGGAAGGGCCGCGTATCCGATAAGCCAAATCCCCGGCGCCGCCCTCGAAGGGACCGGTGGACATCCGACCAACATCCTCATGTTGACCGCGGATGCGTTCGGGGTCTTGCCACCCATCGCCAAGCTCAGCCCGGAGCAGGCCGTATACCACTTCCTGTCCGGCTACACGGCCAAGGTCGCGGGTACGGAAGCGGGAGTGGTGGAGCCCACGGCTGCGTTCAGCCCGTGCTTTGGTGCGCCGTTCATG
>JBGTHI010000200.1:0-5618 GCA_041746295.1 Myxococcaceae bacterium | reverse complement strand
TCCTGCGCCACCACGAGCAAGTCGCCGCCGCCCCCGCAGAGTGGATGCCCTGGAACTACGCCGACGCGCTTGCGCTGCTGCCCACGGGCTCCACCGCGCAGCGCTGATCTCCGCCGCTACCCACACTCACCGGAAGAACACGATCCACTACCGATTGCGAGGGACATGGCGACGCTGTCCCACCCCGTTGTCGGCAAACCATGGGACCTCGACGCAACCGACTTCTCCAAGGGGTGGCAACATTGTGCTGGAGCTTTGGAGCTACACCAGACGGCGCGGAGGACTGGCTAGATCGGCACGGCAGAAGGGATGGGCGCGTTCTCGGCAGCCTTCGCCGTTTTACGTGCTGCGGTGAGCCTATTCGCCTCTTCCAGGAGGTCACCCCGGGTGGCGCCCTTCGGCAGCTTCGACACCGCAGACTCGAGTCTAGAGTTGATCATCTTCCCACCGGCAAAGCCGACACCGGTAGCCAATGCCGTCACTCCAGCAAGGAGGGCCCCAGCCAATCGCATGTCCTCTACACCTAACTCACCGGCAGCGATCTTGAAGGCGAGCCCCGCGGCATTAAGCCCACCGAACACCGCACCCACCACCAAGGCTCGTTTGCCAGGGCTTGCCCGGCAATGGATCAACGGGTCGGAGTCATCGCGTCCCCTGCCTACCCCAGGCGGCCTCTTTTTCAGAGCCGCGAGTTCATCCTTATCGAGAGGCCTCGCCTCTTTAGAGGAATATTTGTTGAGGAGGTAGACCCCACGCTGGACCTTCTGACTCATATGTAGTTATCGGGTCCGTCCGCCTCGGGGTTGTTCGGCGTGCGCCCATTTAGATTCTGGTGGTTTCCCAGATAGAGCGTGCCAAGGCACTACTTCTCAGGCTCCGCAGCTCCGACCGGGTCTAGCTCTGGAGCCTCGAAAAGATTGAGCTCTCTCTGGAGGGCAACCCTCTCCTCGGCCCGGACGAGAACCTGCAGAGGGCCAAACGCCTATATGGACGGAAACGCTGCAAACTCACGACGCGTCGGGCGCGCCCCCCAAAGAGACCACCACAGGAGACGCGAAGGCATTCCCCAGCTCGCCACTGGCGTGGCGAAGGCCCTGCTCGCACTGGGATTCATCAAGAAACAGGGTGGGGCCGATGTATCGCTGGAGGCGGGAAGACGCGCCGCCGAGCGTCCGGAGCCGGATGTGGCCGGAGGCGACCCCAATAGGAGGGGTGCAACCGAGGCGAGTGACCAGCGAGATCGGTTTGGGGCTGACGCCAACCCAGCACCACATCCGGGCACAGCCGCCCCGGTCGTCGCCGCACCCACTGTCGCCGAACAGAGACGTCATCTCCTCAAGGGGCTGGCCGAGGATCTCGCCAACCCTGCCAGAACCGAGCGAGCCCTGGAGGCGATCCGCCAACGGGCGGGTCTTTTGGGCACCCCCTTCGGAAGTCTGCTCAGCGAGGTGCTGGCGGTGACTTCCAACGAGGCGGCTCAAAGACAGCTGACCATCCATCTTTGCGACGCGATGCTGCCCTCCTCCACGCCTGAGCAGCAGCAGGAGATCCGGGACATCGTCCATGTCGTGATGGCGCACAATGCCGAAGCGGGCGACCGGATCGGACAGGCGATCGACGCGCGGCTTGCCCGACCGGGAACGGGGAATGACGAGACGGCTTGCCGGCGGAGCCTGGAGGGGCTGCGTGCTGCCTACCCGGTCATCCGCTTCGGCTCAAGGTTGGTTCGACTCTGCACCGAGCCTCCCGTGGAAAATTGGGACCTCCATCTCACCGATCAGCTTCGAGAAGGCGGAAGCTCGGCCGAGCGAACGCTGGCGTGTCTCTGCATCCATCCCGAGGCACTGCGGAACCTTTTTCAGCTCCACATCGGCTGGATGGGCCGAGAGGCGCAGAAGCATGAGCAGACCCGAGCGGAGCGGCTGGAGCTTGTGCGCGATGTCGTCGATACCGCATTGAACGAAGGCGCGTGGAACCCGACCCGTCTTCAGGCCCTCGGCCTGGCGTGCCATCCCACCTCGGTCCGGCACGATCCCCAAGGCTCCCTGGCGCTGATGCAGCGGGTGCTGCGGAGCGACCATGCGCCGGCGCGAGAGATCGCGCTGGTGGGCCTCACCAACCCTCACACCTGCTTCTACGAGGGTATTCGCGACGCCGTCGAGGCCCATCGGGCGAGTGAAGACGTGGCGTGGCTTCGCACGCTGATCGACCAGAACCTCCGCCTCGCGGACGTCGCAGCAGCGGGAGCGGAGGCAGAACTCTCATGGTCGACTCCCGCGCTGGAAAGTGGCGAAGCCGTCTTGGAGTGGGACAAGCCGGGAGAGGCGCTCTTCAACCTCTCCGGCGCGCTAGGTGACTGGGTCCTTGCCGAGCGCTCAGAAGCGCTCAGCGCACTTTTCAATCCCTCCCGTCGCCTGGACCAGAAAGAAGCTCAAACTGTGCGGGACGTGAACCAATCACTGGATTTCCTGGAAAACTTTATCCCGGGGAGATGGCCCCTGACCCGGTACAGTTCCCTAACTGTTGCGGAGCTCGGACGCCTCGAGCAGGCGCGTGAACAGGCAGGGTACGTCAGCTTCGGCTTTGCGCCGGTACCCGTAGTCGACACGCCGATCCTGGGCAGCTCGGATCTCACCGAAGCGCGTTGGGGGCTGCCGGTGACGGTCCGAAAACGGGCTCCGGAGCCGACCGCGGACTTCGCCGACCTGCAACCGGACAACCGGCTGCCGGTCATCTTCGAGTTCCGGGCAGTGGGTGAACGTTCGAACGCCAAGGACACCCGCAGCATCGGAGGACCCCTAAGCAATCCGGTCTACCCGATCGATTCCAGGTTCAAACCGGTCGAGATCACGACTGAGCTCTACCGGCCGAGCCCAAGTCTCTCGGATGACGGCAAACTCGAACAGGGTAACCTTCGACTCCGCCGCGTGCGGGTGGTGGTCGAGGACGGCCCGAGAGATGCGGAGATTGTTGACCGGTTGGACGGCATTCGGTTCGACCAGGAGATCCCAGGCCAATGAGCGCTCCCATCCAGAGCACGAACCCCCGCCCCAAGCTGGGCCTTCAGCTTTCATGGCGCGGAGCGCTGCTGGCCGCGGGGGCCGGATTCTTCATCCAGTCGGTCCGCTGGAGCGTGCCGGTATACGCCAGCCAGTTGGACATCAGCACGGCTGCTGCGGGAGCTGCCAAAGGCATTGCCCTGGGGCTCTCGGCCGCAGCTGCCTTATACGCAGGGGGCTCCGGAGCGAAGCTCTTGGCGGACCACCGTCGACAGACCGCTGGAGTCGAGCCCGGCGAGTTGGGCTGAGGGCCGGCTCGCCATGTCAGCAGTCGGGTAGAGGCAGGTGTTCGAACTTTAAATGGTACAAGCGTCATCCCTCACGGGGCGTCTTCGAAACATCATCTCCGAGCTCGAAGGGGACGGTGGTCGGGCTCCAGTTTCCCACGCCGATCTCGGTCCGGTCGCCTCCCAGCAGTTTCGCCGCCGCGTACGGCTCGGGCTGCGAAAATTCGAAGTGGCCGGTCTTCCGGACCTGGTCCGCCGCGCGGCTGAGCTGCGCTGTCAGAGCGTTGGGAGGCAGCCGCCGCATCCCTTCGATCACCAAGTCGTTATGATGCTTGCGGTAGGCCGCCGCGCCCACGCAGACGGCTCCGGTGATGGCGGCCGAGATCGCGAACGGGACGGCAAAGCGTGATGAGCCGGCCCCCAACCGGTTCCGGAGACTCTCATAGAAGATCCAGGAGAGGCCGCTGAACATCGGCAAAGCCAACGCGGTCAGGAGGTTGGCGAAATGGCGTCTGCCGATCAGCACGTCGGGCAGCTGAGAGAGAAGGAGGGCCCCGGGCAAGACCGAGTCGCGGAGACCCGTTTTAACCTTCTGCTTCTCCTGGTCCGTAAGCTCGCGGAGAGGGAGACCGCTCTTCCGAAGCTGTTTGAGGTCGCTCCGGAAGCTCATCGCGAGGCTCCGGGCCCAGAGACGCCACTAGGTCTAGACGGAATTCCCATCAAAGGATTCTCCGTCCCATAAGAAGCCCGGTTTCCGAAGGCATAACAGGGCCGGAATCATTGGGTTCCGAAGAACCCGACGCACGGCCTTAGGACCCAGCTGGAGCAATGAAAAGGGGTCTGAACCGCCGGTTTCGACCCCCTTCAATACTTCAACATTGAATGGCGCGACCGGTGGGCGTGGTGAGGTCGAGCGCTTTAGTCAAGCCGACGCCGAGGGAGACGAGCTCATGGAGGGTCACCACCCAATCGGTAAGGGAACGACCCCAGCGATCAAGGCGCCAGACGAGAACCGCGTCGAGCAGTGCCTCACGCCTCGGGCGTTCGCTGGCACCAGAGCCGACATCCTCGGCGCGGACGGCGGCTGTCCAGCCTCGATGGGTAACATAGGCTTTTCTATGGTGGCCATCTGCATCGGGAGTGTTTGTGCGTGCTCCGGCCCATGTCGATCAGCGATTCCGGAGCAAGCCGATCAGTGATTCCGGAGTGATCGATCAGGCCGGAATGGCGCCGGGATGAGCCGGCGGCGTTGACGATGCTGGACAGACGTCCGACCACGGTCCCTCACCAAGGAGGAGTCGTTGTCGGGAGAAAGGCTGTCCATGCGGAAGTTGAGAGAGGTTTTGAGGCTGCACCTGGCGCTGTCGATGAAGGGCCGGGCGATCGCCCGAAGTTGCGAGCTGTCACCAAGCACCGTGAGCAGTTATCTCGGTCGAGCGAAGGTCGCGAAGTTGAGCTGGCCGCTTGCCCCGGAGCTCGACGAGGACGCCGTCCTGACGCGACTGCTGTTCCCGGACGAGGGGCACCCGCAGTCGAGCCGACCGGAGCCGGACTGGGCACGTCTTCACCTCGAGCTCCGGAAGAAGCACGTCACCAAGCAACTGCTTTGGGAGGAGTACAAGTCCGAGCAGCCAGAAGGTTACCAGTACAGCCAGTTTTGCGAACGCTATGGGCGTTGGGCAGCGACTCTCGTCGTCTCGATGCGCCAGTCGCATCGAGCCGGTGAGAAGATGTTCATCGACTTCAGCGGCGACGGGCTCGAGGTCGTCGACCCGCGGACTGGCGAGTGCGTGAAGGCGAAGCTGTTTCTTGCGGTACTCGGCGCCAGCAATCTGACCTACGTGGAGCCGGCGCTCTCGGAAGATTTGCCCACCTGGATCGGATGCCACGTGCGGGCGCTCGAATTCTTGGGCGGGGTGGCCGAGATTTGGGTGCCCGACAATCTGAAGAGCGGCGTGAAGAGCCCGGACCGCTACGAGCCGGATCTGAATCCGACGTACGCCGAGCTCGCGCGGCATTACGGCGCCGCGGTCATCCCCGCCCGGGTCCGCAAGCCGCGGGACAAGGCGAAGGTCGAGCAGGGGGTCCTGCTCGCAGAGCGGTGGATTTTGGCCGCACTGCGGAACCGAACTTTCTTCTCGCTGGGCGAGCTGCGCGAGGCGGTGAAGCCGCTGCTGGAGAAGCTGAACAATCGCACGATGCGGCAGCTGAAAAAGTCGCGCCGAGAGCTCTTCGAGGAAATCGAGCGCTCCTGCCTGAAACCGCTGCCGGCGCGGCCGTACGAGTTTGCGCGGTGGGCGCGGCCGCGCGTGCACATCGACTACCACGTCGA
>JBGTHI010000199.1:0-1723 GCA_041746295.1 Myxococcaceae bacterium | reverse complement strand
CTGCATGCCTTCGGCCCGATGGGGCTGCGGGAGCTGACTTCGCAGAAGTATGTCGTCCGAGGAACAGGCCAGGTGCGATCCTGAGTCCGGCTGTCTAAAACCCTCTCACAACATTTTAGGAACGAGTCCCGCCATGGCGCGAACACCTCCCCGCCGTCCCACCTCCAAGCTGTCGGGCAGCGCCGCGGCCAAACCGTCACGCGCCAGGAAACCGTCGCGCGGCAAGCCGGGCCACACAGGCCGGAAGGGCGCGCGCAAGGGAAAGGCTCCCGCTCCGGTAACGAAGAGCAAGACCGGCAAGGTCACTCGACCCTCGCGTGGGAGCAACAAGCGGTCGCCACGCGCCAAGCAGCCAGCCGTTGCGGCGCCCATCCTCGCGGAGAATCCGCGGGCGCTTGCCCTGGCCCATACCATTGCCAACCTCGCCTTGGACAAGAAGGCGCTCGATGTCCTAATCCTCGATGTCCGGGGTAAGACCTCTTATGCCGACTACGTGGTGATCGCCTCCGGCGAGTCGGACCGCCAGGTGGGCGCGACCGCAGAGGCGATTCGCGCCGAGATCAAGGGAACCCAAGGGCTCTCGCCGATCGGCTCGGAGGGCTTCGAAACCGGTAACTGGGTCTTGCTCGACTACGGCGAAGTGGTGGTCCACCTCTTTTTGCAAGAAATTCGCGCTTTCTACGACCTTGAAGGGCTCTGGGCCGACGCGGCACGGGAGAAGGTGGCCTGAAGGTACGGATCGCCTCGATCGGGAAGGACCGATCGCGGCTCTTCACTCCGGCGGTCTCCGATTTCGCGGACCGGCTGGAGCACTACTGCCGCTTCTCGCTGGTGGAGCTGCCCGAGGCGCGCGGGAAGCACGCGGGGCAGGCGCCGGTCCTCGAGGGAGAGCAGCTCCTCAAACAGGTAGGCCCACGCGACAGCCTGATCGCGCTGGATGAGCGCGGGGAGATGCTGAGCTCGGTAGAGCTCTCTCGGCTGGTCGGCACCTCCCAGAACCGGAGCCGGGATCTTCTCTTCGCCGTCGGAGGCGACGAAGGGCTCTCCAGCGCGGTTCGCGACCGCGCTCAGAACGTCCTCTCTCTTTCTCGCCTTACCCTGCCTCACCGGCTGGCGCGGCTGGTCCTGGTGGAACAGCTATACCGCGCCTTCACCTTGCTTCGCGGTGAGCCGTACCATCGGCCCTAGCTAGCTAGCCCCCGCGCACTTCTTGCAGCCCACCGCGGTCGATGGCTTCTTTCAACGGGCTGCTCGACCTGCTCTACCCGCCGACCTGTCTCGGATGCGGGACGCTTCTGGAGCAGCCATTGGACTTCTGCGAGCCCTGCAGCGGGTCGGTTGAGCCCCTGGCCGACCGCCCTCATTGCCCAAGCTGCTGCGAGCCACTGGCCAGGCGCGAGCAGTGCGAACGTTGCTTCCGCGCGCGTCCACCCTTCACGCGCGCCTACTCTGCCTACCTTCATCATGGCTCGATCGCCCAGGCCATCCATCGATACAAGTACGGCGATCATCCCGAGCTTGCGCGCGGTCTGGCCGGACTACTGATCAAAGGCGCCGAGGAATTTCTCCGGAGCGCCCCTTTCGTTCTCTGCCCGCTGCCCTTGCACAGCCGACGTTTTCGGGCGCGTACCTATGATCAGGCAGGGCTCCTCTCGGCCTGCCTGGCGCGGCGGACGGGCCGGACGGTCGCCTACCAGGCACTCCGGCGGATACGGGTGACGCG
>JBGTHI010000198.1:0-6403 GCA_041746295.1 Myxococcaceae bacterium | reverse complement strand
GCGTAGAGCATGGTGCCCAGAGCGTGGGTGTGGGCCACCACCGTGCCGCCGAAGGTATGGAAGTAGGTCTCGAGCGACGGGCGCGGGGAGAGGGCGAAGACCTTCCCGTCCGCCTCGGGGTCGCCGCGCAGCGCCTCCCGTGCCAGCTCAAGCGGCACCCGCGCATGGCCCGAAGGCTCGGCGATTTCGGTCAGCCGCTTCCCGCTTGCCTTGATCCAGAGCTCCGGACCCTTGTCTCCCTCCGTCTTGACCGAGACGTTCCCGCCCGGCCCCTGGACGAAGCGAAAGGCGGACAGCTCCAGGCCCATCACTCTAAGCTCACTCAACGCGTCGATCTCAGCCCGAGTCATAGTCCCAGATCCTGTGTCAGCTGACGGAGGGTGAGTCCGCCTTCGCGATGATGGGTGGAGACGGTGCGGTAGTACGGCATGCCGAACAAAGCTGCCCCCTCACCGTCGCACTTGGGGTCGTCGCCGACCATGAAGCAGTCTTCCGGCTTCAGGCCGATTCGCGCCATCCCCAGCTCAAATAGCGCCGGCCGGGGCTTCTCCTCGGCCACCTCTTCGCTCACCGCCAGGGCGTCGATGAGAGGGGCGAGCCGGTAGTGCTCTAGCTTGAAGAGCTGCACCTCGAGGGTAAGGTTGGTGACGATGGCGATCTTCCCGCCCTTGAGCCGCCAGCTCCGGAGCAGATCCAGCGCGCCGTCCCGCAAGGGCGCCAGGCGGACCAGGGTGTCCCAGTAGAGCCGATCCCAGCCGCGGACCTTGGGGAGATGCTCCCGCTTGTTGGCGGCATGTAGCAGCTCGTGCAGGTAGAGCAGCCGGGAGTGGGCCGAGCCGCGCCTGCCCAGCCGCTGCTTGACCTGGCTGCGCGCCTGACCCCAGCGAAGGCGGATGCTCTCTTCGCTCAAGCCCGTGTGGCGCGCGACGTCTCCGAAGAGGACGTCCAACGCTTGTGAGTTGGCCGGCTCGTAGTCGTAGAGCGTGTCGTCCAGGTCCAGGAGCAGACCGCGGCGGGGCTGGGGCATCGGGTGGCTGGTTTACCCGTCCCGTCGGTGAGATTCAAAGGCAATTGGCTGCAGCCCGGCTGCTCGACAGTTGGCGGCCCGGGCGCGCATCAGCTCAGGCATCCTCTCCACCGAGCGCCGGTGTCCGGGGAAGGTACCGGTACTCAGCCGGTCACGAGCACCAAGGTAGAACGAACATCCTTTCGACGCTGTTAGGCCTGGAGAAGCTCTGCGAGCCGTTCCCAGAGCACCACAGCTGCCTATCTTTGTGAATGCGCCATGCGGAAAAAACCTCTAAGGTGAGGAGAAGGATGATCCTGGGACAACCCAAACTCTAATCCCGTAGACGCGTGGATTCATGAGCACGATCGGATGTTTCGTCATACACGGGAACAATGTCGGTACGCTCGAGGCATGCATTGAGTCACTTGTTCGTGTGTCCGACGTTCCCGTTATTGCTGTCGACTCGAACTCGGATGATGGCTCCCGCGATCTAGCTGGATCCCTGGGGGCTAAGTCCATTACCCAACCTTGGCAGGGTTACGGGGCTGCTCGGGCTGCCGCTGTCCAGGCACTTGATCCGTGTGACTACGTGTTTTTCTTAGACTCGGACGAGTATCTGACAGAACAGAATATAGATGCACTTGTGCGATGGAAGGAGAACATCAATAGAGGACCTGTGTATCGAGTGTCCAGAAAGAATTGGGTTTCTACAGCCCAACGCCGTTTTGTTCTGTTTACCGACCACCGTGCGCGATTGGTCAAGCGTGAGAAGGCCTTGTGGCTGCCTGATATGATCGTTCATGAGGCACTGCCACCAGGGCCCCATTCATCCTTGAGGATCGAGATAGAACATCACTACTCAGACGCCTCCGCTCAACGGCTGGCGAAGAACGACATGTACGCGCTGTTGTGGGCTATTCAAGCGCAACCACGGGGGAAGAAAGTCAAATCTCCGATGCTGGAACAGCTTGTACACTTTATCAAAAGAGGATTGCTCAGCGGAGCGCTGTTCAGGGGTGGAAGTGATGCAATTCGGTTCTCATGGTTGGCTGCGGCCTACCATGCTCGAAAGTATCGCTACCTTGAGCGGGTCAAGCGCGGCGAGTTCGATGATCTTCTCCGACTTTATAGCGAGATGGATCTGAAACGATTGTTTCAACTCAGACGAGCACCTCACCGAGGAGCGCGTCGCCTCGTTGAAGTCGCGGAAGTGAACCACCGCCCGGCGCCGGTCTAGCGCGTGAGTGGCGTCACCCGGTTGAGAGCAAGGGTCACAATGCAAGCCAGTTCGACTTCGACAGGGCGTCCCGCGAAAGCGAGCACTGCTTAGCAGATCCATCTTGGGCGGAGGGTCGCCGCAGAGCGCTTACCGTGGGCGGCCGCACGCATTATCTCGAGAAGGTGCGAGCGCGGCATTCCGAGTTGGCTCGAGCGTACAAAGAACTCGAGCTCATCACGCTGAAGGCGGTGCTGGAGCATGTGCCGGATCCGATGGCCGGCCTGCGCGAGGCGGAGCGGGTGCTGCGGCCGGGCGGTGTGATCTTCCTGGTGGTGCCCGACGGCGGCTACATCAAGAACCGCCTGGTACCGCGGACCGGGCGAAACTTCCGGCCCGACGCGCGCGGTTGGCAGCACCATGTTTATTTCCGTTCGAGAAGCCTGGCCGAGGCTTGCCGGCGTGTGGGCCTTAAGGTGGCTCACGAGGGGAGGGCGGTCTGGCGCGAAGGACCGCTGTGGCACTGGCCCGCCGAGGCGTTGCGTTGGTTTGGCCTGGCAGCCTGGACCCTTGTCTTGCGGATCACCTTTCTGCGGCGGGACATCCAGGCGTTCCTGGTGAAGAGACCGGTGGAGGGCGGGATATCTCGGGGAGCTCGATCGAAGTCGCGTAGGGGAAGCGGCAGAGGTTTGTAGGCGCCGCTCTTGGGAGCGCTGGCGGAACACGGATCGCCGTCGCACGCGCTCTCTCCCAAGGGTGGGTAGACGAGCTCGGCGTGGACCGGGACCTCCTCCTCGAGGATCTGGACTTCCTGAGCGCTCACCACCTTATCGTCCCGCGGCAGGCCGAGTACGCCAAGGAATGGAGGACGGCGAACGCGGCGTAGTCCTCGACTCTGTTTGTCGCTCCCCGAGAATCGAAGTATAGGCCCTGTCGCCCATGGAGCGTCGCGCGCTACTGTTCTGGGGAGGTCTTGCCCTCAAGGTGGCCTGCCTCTTCGCGTTCGGGTCGCAGTTCCTCCGCGAGCTGTTCGTGCCGTTCCTGGATACAGCGGTTCAGCACCCGCTGCAGAACCCCTGGACCCTGAGCCCGCCGCAGTCGTTCCCGTATGGCTCGGTGCTCTACGGCCTGTTGGCGGCGCCGCGCTGGCTGGCCCATCTGATCTTCGGTCAGGCCGCGCTTGGGACCGGGTCGCTGGGCATTGCGCTCGTCAAGGCGCCGATGCTGTTTCTGGATCTGCTGACCTTCTGGACCTTGAGCCGGCTGGCGCGCGAGCGGGCCTCCAACCTCATCGTCTACTACTGGCTCAACCCGATCGCGTTCTATGTGATCTACATCCACGGCCAGCTCGACATCGCCGCCACCTCGCTCTGCCTGTTGTCGCTCTATCTGGTGACCCGGCGGAAGCACGGCGCGTCGGCCCTGATGTTGGCGGCGGCCACCCTCTGCACGTTCCACGTGGTGGCGGTGGTACCGCTGGTGATCGCTTATATCTGGAACCGCGACTTCGCCCGGGACGCCGCGCGGCGGATCGGCAAGTGGCTGGCAATCTGGGCGGCCGCCTCGGCAGTGGGCTTCATCCCGTTGGTGCTGGCCGGCCGATTCCTCTATGCCAGCACCTCGTCGCCTGAGGTGGCGCGGCTCTTTGCTGCAAAGCTCGATTTTGGTCCAGGCCATACGCTCTATCTGGGGGTGCTGCTGGTGGTGGCCACGCTGGGTCGGGTCTGCCTGGCGACGCGGATTACCGAGCGGGGGCTCATCTTTGGCGCTGGCGCCGTCTTCGGCGCGCTGGTGGTCGGCACCAGCGCGATGCCGGGCTGGTATCTCTGGTTCGTCCCGTTCCTGGCGCTGCTGTTCTCGCTCTACGTCAATCTTCCCCGGGTTCTGTTTTGGGCGATCAACGGCCTCTACCTGCTCTACATGGTCGTTTTGGTCGACAGTCAGCAGCTGGGGGCGCCTCCACGCGCTTCGGATCTGGCCGTGGACATGGGCTTCACCCTGCTTCAGACGGCGGTGGCAGCCGGCCTTTTCTCTCTCTGGCGACTGGCGCTCCGCTTCGAGTCGCCGCTGCTGCGGCGGACCAAGCCGCTGATGCTGGGGTTGGCGGGCGACTCGGGGGCGGGAAAGGACCACTTCTCGCTGCTGCTCTCCGACGTCTTCAACCGGCGGAACACGCTGTTGGTGGAGGGCGACGACTACCACAAGTGGGAGCGCGGCCATGAGCGCTGGGAGAACTACACCCACCTCAATCCGCGAGCGAACCACCTGCTGCCAATGGCGCAGCACGCGGTTCAGCTGGCCCAGGGGCTGCCGATCTTCCAGCAGCAATACGACCACGGCTCTGGCCGCTTCACCTCGCCCCGGGAGCTCAAGCCCAGCCGCACGGTGATCGTGCAGGGGTTGCACACGCTCTACCTGCGCCAGATGCGCGACGACTTCGATCTCAAGATCTTCCTGGCGCCGGATCCCTTGATTCGGCTGGCCTGGAAGCTGAAGCGCGACGTGGAGGAGCGCGGCCATTCGCGGGAGAAGGTGCTGGCCAGCATGGAGGAGCGCGAGGCCGATGCCCGGCTCCACATTGAGCCCCAACGGCAGTTCGCCGACTGGATCGTCGAGGTGGCCCCGCGCGACGCGACCACCCGCGAGGAGATCCTGGAAGGCCGAATGCCCGGTCTGGCGGTTCGCCACTGGCTCTGGAACGACGCGCCGGTCTCCGAGCTGGTGGAGGGGCTGGCCCAGGAGCCTTCCTGTGAAGTGAAGATGCAGCTGGTGCCGGAGGACGTGAACCGGGTGGTGGTCTGGGTGTCGGGAACGCTGTCGCCCGAGCAGGTAGGGCGGGTGGCGAAGCGGGTCTTCCCAAATTTGCGCCACCTGACCCGTGGCCGGATGGCGCCCGCCTGGCACGCCGACCTCGACGGCTTCAACCAGTTGATGGCGATCGCGCTGCTCCGCGGCTCCGCACGGGCCTGACGGCCCCTACGCAAAAAGGGAACAAAGATGGCCACCCAGTTCATCCTCCACCGTGTCAATGCGATCGCCGAGCAGTCCCGCTTGGACCCTGCCTGGGGCGCCGAAATCGACCTTCGCTCGGCGGTGGATGCCCCGGGGTCGGTTCACCTGTCCCACGACCCCTGGGCCCGCGGCGACGACTTCGCGGAGTGGGTCCCGGGATTCGCCCGGCGCGGCTGCAGCGGTCCGTTGATCCTGAACACCAAAGAGGACGGCCTGGAGCGCAGAGCGCTGGAGTTGGTGCAGGAGGCGGGCCTCAAGAGCTACTTCTTCCTGGATACGACGGTGCCCACGCTGGTGCAGTGGTGCTTGCGCCAGGGCGTGAAGGACTTCGCGGTTCGGATCTCCAAGCACGAGGGGCTGGAGTCGGTGAAGCCCTTCCGCAATGCGGCGCGGTGGGCCTGGCTGGACTGCTTCGACGGCGACCCGCTCTCGTTGGAGACGGCGTTGGCGCTGAAGGAGGACTTCAAGCTCTGCCTGGTCTCGCCCGAGCTGCAGAAGATCCCGCTACCCGGCAAGCTGGAGCAGTTCCTGCCGCTGGCCCGACTCTGCGACGCGGTCTGCACCAAGGATCCCGCCGCCTGGATGGCGGGAGGGCTGCGTTGAGCCAGGCTCTGGAATCGTCGGTACGGCCCCATCGCGCGCTGCCCCTCCTGAGCTATCTGCCGTTTCTGCTGATCACCCTGGGCAGCCTGGCCTGCAAGTTCGCGCTCTATCCCACGCTCTCGGGAAGGCCGGAGATGTGGGCCGAAGCGGGGACCAACTACTTTCTTCACGCGCGCCACTCGGGACTCTGGGAGAACCTCACCGCCACCGACTATGGCTATCTGCCCTGGCTGCCCCGGGCGATCGCCTGGATGGTGCAACGGGCCCACGTGGCGCCGGTGCACGTCCCGTTCGTCTATCAGTCGATCGCGCTGCTGGGGATCTCGCTCTGCATCGCCAGCTTCTCGCTGCCGTTCTTCCGGGCCTTGGTCCCTTTCGACCTGGTGCGCTGGTTGGTCTGCGGGGCGCTGCTGTTCCACTACGATTACGAGCTGCACACCTTCATCAACTTTCTCTACTACGGGGTGATCGTCTTCTTTCTGGTGGTGGCGGCGCGCCCCTATCTGAACGTCCTCTCCGCGCCGGCGGTGCTGCTGCTGGGGCTGCTCCTGGCGCTCCTGGGG
>JBGTHI010000197.1:0-8485 GCA_041746295.1 Myxococcaceae bacterium | reverse complement strand
ACCAGATTCTTCTTCGCGTCGTACCCGAAGATGAATCGAATGCCACCCTCGTCCCACCGATCCAGCTCAGAGCTCAAGGAGAAGTCGGTGTCGCCCCTCAGCAATACGTCCTTGAAACCAGCGCGCCGGCACAAGCCGATGGCAGCATCAAATCTGGGCACGACACCCTCGTGCGATGGTCGATTGCCACTGCGGTTGTTGATGGAGAGCACCTCGCCGGTGTTCGCCAGCGTCACCAGCAGCGGGTGGTAGCCCCAGACGCCGTGGTACGAAATGTCCATTCCCCCTTTGCATTCCCCGTCCGTCGAAACCACCGACCCGTCTGCGTCGATTCGAGCAGGCCCTGTTGTGAATGACGGCCCCTGCTGCTTCCACACTTCAAGCCTTGTTTCGTTGATGGCCTCGGTCAGCGCTTGAATGTCCTCCTCCTCGAAGCGCCGGCAAAAGTCGCCGGCCGTCGTCGGGTCCGGGATGCTCTTGGCACCCAGTGCATCAAGGAACACTCGGTCATTTCTCCGCAGCTCGATGTCATCCAGGGTCCGCCCACCACACAGCGCGTTGTAGGCGATGTTCAACACGTGATCTGACTCGTGGTACGGCGCGTGGACCTTCAGCAACTGCAGTTTTTCGTCGATGCGGTTGACCAGTCCGGTCTTCTTCACCAACCGGTGAATCGCCCCGATTCCTCCGTGCGCAATGGCCGACGTCTTCTCGCTCATCTCGTAGTGAATACTCAAACCCGAGAGCACCGGTTTTCCACCGCCCGCCCGTCTTCCCTCATCCAGCCGTCGCTCGAGTTTTGCCTTCTCACCTGACAGCCGCCGACGTAGTTTTCGGTTCACTTGAAAAGCCTCCGGTCTTCAGACGGGTTCTTGGTCGTTCTCGTCGGATTATCGGGGCTTTTCGGGTTTTAATCCCGCCTTCACGCTTGTTTGAGGTCTAGTGGCAACACGCTCACCAATATCACTTTCTATGAGGGACGCGGCGATCAATCCGGCATTACCCCCGCGGCCGGCTCGAGCCTTAGCAAATCGAAGCTCTCCGGGGCAAAACCGAGGTGCGGGTTGCTGTAGAGAAATGCATTTCCCACATCCAAGTTGCGACCTTCCCGCACTACCTGCTCTCCCACCCACAGGTCGATGGGACCGATGGTTTTGCGGCGCCCATTGCCGTCCACCGCGGTGATTTGGGTGAAATCTCTCGCCGTCTGAAGCGCCGCGAAGCTGAACGGCTCCACTACCCCCTCGCCCCGGTCGAAGCGTAGGTCCGCCTCGGTAATACCGGCGCTGAGCACGTACGGTGATTGCATAAAACGGCGTAGGCCGTCTTTGAGCTCTGTGAGAGTGGACGGGTCTTTGAAGTCATAGTCGAGGAGGGGCCAAAGTCCGCGGCCGAGGTACCAAGCTTCCAGCTCCGAGTGGACCACACCCGAGGCCTTGATGAGGATGTCGTCCTTGGGCGTGAGCCAGGTGAGGATGCCCTTTATGCGCGGATCATCTATGTCCCTGAACAGGTTCTCCCGTTTGCAGAACACCGTGCCGTCCTTGGCCACAGCCCATTGCCACATAGCCCAGACGAGCGGCTTCGAAGGATCATCCTTGTCGGTGTAGATGGCAATGGTAACGAGAGCCACGTCCTTGTTCGAATCGGGGCCATATCTCAGAGGTAATGTCAGAAGGTTTTCTACGCGGAGCTCGACGTAGGGGTGGTCGATCTGAAGCGTCGCGAGGAGGTTGGGGAGCAAGAATTCCGGTCCCAATGAGCTGAGGAGCGCAGCGCGGGCTTCGGGAGAAGGGTCGATCGCTTGGGCGATGGGAAGTAGCCAGTCCCGGTACTCACTCAAGTTTGCACCACCGAGTTTGCGCTGATCCACCACCCCCATCACCTTGCTAAGCAACCCCCAATAGCGGGCGAATAGGCTCGTCTGGTGACTTTCCAGCTCCCTCTTCGAGGCGCCGACTGTAACCGCCTGCGCCCGCTCGAAGGTGGTACCGGAAGTGACCCAGTTATCGGTCGCTGCCGCTGCAGGGGGTGACGGCACAGCTTGGGCGCGGGCCCCTACTCCCGATCGCCGTTGAGCGTCCAAAGGACGCGAATGGGGATCAAAATTTGTTTTCATCGGAGTCGAGACCTTATGCCAAGGGAGTTGAGGGCCACCGCGCCCGAGCGCGAGAAGCATTGATGACGGGCAATCCGCTTCTCCTTAGCGGAGGCAGACTTTCGAGTGACATGGGACGTGGCGAATCTCCTCCCGCATTCTCCGGCGGAGAAACTCTGAAGTTTCGCCCGTGACCGAGCCCCTTCAAGCAAGGGTGCTCGGCAACCCCAGATTGATCGACGCCCTGACGGAGGTCCTGACCGTCAGTGATCAACGGAGCCTGCCAGCCGAAGATAGAGCAAGACTCGCTTATGCCCCAGGCTCATTAGGTCAATCGTCGAGAGTAAAGTTATTAAATTTCAATAACTTGCGTTTTAGGCGTCAGGCCGAGCTCGATGCTTACGTCCGCTCGGCATGGGCTACTCTGGCTCGGTCCCGGCGGTCTCGACTCCGGCCGGTCCGGTCAACATCCAGGTCGCCGCGCTCACCTGTAGTCCGTTCACCGATGACGAGCTCGTCAGGAAGACTGGCGGCTACATGGCGACACCGCTTGACGGCATCTGGGCTCGGGCGCCGTATCTGCACAACGGGTCGGTGCCCAGTCTGCGCGCACTCCTGACCGGCGATCGGCCGGCGAGCTTTTACCGTGGCCGGATCGCCTACGACGAGATCGACGTCGGCTTTGCTTGGAACGGCCCGGGACCGGGCGGCGTGCTCTATGACACTACGCGGTCGGGCTACTCGAATGCCGGTCACGCGGGCCCTGATTTCCTGGGCGATGTCGACTGGGCGAATGAGCTCGACAAGACGAACGATCTGCTTGAGTACCTCAAGACCCTGTGAGGCCCTGTCCGGCAGCGCCTTCCCGGTGCCGAACAGCCCTGTCGGCAGCTCCAGTTTCCGGGAGCGCGCCTTGTACCAGGCATCCTGCTGGTTGAAACGCCGCTCCTCCCAGCCGGCATGCCGCCAGGAGCCCGCGTTGTGCAGCACTTCGACATCGTAGACGTGAAACAGCTCATGCAGGAGCGAGGTGCCCTCCGCATTGAGATGGATCTCGCCGGCATCGAGATCGAACAGCCCGGTCTCTCCGGGCTCATCCAGGTAGAGCTGGCGGTGCACGGTGACCGTCAGACCCCGCGCCAGGACGACGTCGATCTCCCCCGCCAGGAGCTGCGCGAATTCCACATTCTGGGCCAGCGTCGCGCAGTCCAACACCACGCCGTCGCCGTAGAAGATGAGGCCGCGATTTTCGCACTGGGGCAGCCCGGCAATCCCCCCGCCGCATGCGCCCAGCAGAACGACACCCGCTAACGGCAGAAGGAACCGCGTCATTACCCCGATACCTTCTCCGGTCCGGGGCCTTCCCGTCAAAGCGGCCTACCGGCGGAACAGCCCACTGACCGTGCTGTCCTCCGAGTCCCGCGCCAAACGGCGCTGCTTCCGCTTTTTCTCCCGCCGAATCCGCTCGACGTAGTCCCGGTGCTGCTTGGCGCGGTCCTCCTCGATGCGGTGCTTCTCAGATTCCGGGGTGGAGGAGATGGCTTCGGTGGCTTCGCTGACCGCCTCCACGTTGAAGACCTCCTTCGGGGCGAACACCAGCTTGAGGGCATTGGAGACCTCTCCGCCGTTGGAGGGGGCGACCACGGTTAAGGCCGCGCTCATCGCTTCGATCATCGCCTCATTCATCGCGCGGCGCGGTGGTCCCTCCGGCATCGAGGCCGGCATCACCCCGTTGAGCTGGGCGATCATCTTCTGGATATCGACCTCATTCCTGCCGGTGGCGAGGTCGTAACTGGTATTGGCCTCCAGGAAGCCGCGGGCGGCGTCGGCCAGGGGCAGCTGACCCCCGTTGTCCAGCGCTTCAAGCAACGGGAGCGCCGCGCTGGCCGCGCCTGCTTGCTGCTCTTCCACGGCGCCAATCAACTGGCGCGCATCGAGCGAACGCTCGTAGTCGAAGTCGCGATTGCTGAAGCCGTCGGAACGAGAGGCCTGAGGCTCTCCTGCGGGTGGACCTGGCAGGTAGCCTGGGGCAGCCGAGGGAACGGGCGGAGCGACCTGACCAGGTGGAGGAGAAGAGAAGAACGGGTCGTTCAGACCCCTTGCCGCCGCGGTCGGCGCGGAGGCGGGCGGCTGTGCATAGCGGGCCGTCTCCGGGGCGATGTCATTTCGATTGGCGCGGTCGGCCGGGCTTTGACCGACCAACCTTTCCAAGACCTGGGCGGGCCGGATGAACTCCTGCCGCTCCACCAGCAGCTCGGGCATCAGGCGGGCAACCCTGCGCTCGAAGTTGTCGACCTGGCGGTGTGTAGCGACCGCCTGGGTCTTTGAGCGGACCTGCTGGTCCGCTTCTTCGATCGCCGCGGTGCGAGCGCGCTCGGCCTTGGCCGCACCGTGGATCCCGTTGAGAAATCCTCCCCCGTTCATCGAGCTTTCTTTCTAGCGCCAATGAAGGAGAGAGCAACTATGTCGGGAAACCGGATCAAGTGTGCAGTCCTAAATTACTCTAGCAGTGAACAATAGCCATGGCTTAGTGGCGCGCCAGCAGCCTGTTTTTTCTCGTTGTTTTGGAATTCGATCTACACCAGCCGGGCGCAGAGGGCTTGGAAGTCGCCCTCCGTGTCCACCTGGTAAGCGCCACACACGGCGGGTACGACCGTGGTGCGGTGCCTCATCAGGCTGCAACTCCACGAATCGCCGCGCAATCGGCCCTGGCCTCCCAACAGCGTCACCGCGTGAAATGTTTCCCCGCCCGGGTCACAGACGGTGGGGCGCTCCGCCCCCTTCCACAAATCGAGCGCGAACTGGGCGCACCGCACTAGGGGGCCACCTGGGGACGGCGGATTCATGGTGGGCGCACTCGAAAGGTTCAGCACCTGGGCGGAGGCCTCCAGATGAAGGCCGCGCCCATCGGCCGCCGGGCGGTCCCAGTCGTAAATCCGGTAGGTGATATCGGACGGCTGTTGCAGCTCGAATAGGGTGAGACCTGGCCCCAGCGCGTGGGGCGTCCCCGATCGAACCAACATCGACTCGCCGGGATGGGGGAGATAGCGGGTCAGTCGCCCGACCACCGCGGCGGTTCCCAGCTCGGAGAGGAGGGTCTCCCGGTCGGTGCCCGGAACGATGCCGCAGAGGAGCGGGGCCCCCGGATCCGCGTCCAGGAAATACCAGCACTCCGTCTTGCCGCACCCCTCGGGCCCCTCCAGCACCCGGGCCTGCCCGTCGTCCGGGTGAACCTGAACCGAGAGCCAGTCGGAGGTGTCGAGGAGCTTGAGCAGCAGCGGGAATGAACCTCGGGGGGCCGCTCGTCCCACCAACTCCGTCCCGTGCCTTCGCGTCAACTCACCCAGCGTTCGACCCGCGTGGGCGCCTGTCTCCAGCCGGCTGCCGTCGTGCGCCAGCCAGACTTCGCCGATCGGGAGATCCGCGTTTGGGCCCGGCCGCACCTGTGGCACCAGCCGCTGCCCACCCCACACTTTGGCCTTGAGCTCAGGAAGGAGGGTGAAAGGCTCGAGCGCGGACGCGGTCAAGGGGACCGGCTACTTCCCGGCGTAGATCGCCATGGCGTCGCTGAGCAGCTTGAGCGCCTCGGCGTGCGGCCGCTGGAAGGCGTTGCGGCCCATGATCGAGCCGAAGCCTCCGCCGGCATTGATCTGACGGATGTCCTCGAGAAGCCCTGCGGTGTCCTTGGTCTCGCCCCCGGAGAAGATCACGATCCGCTTACCGTTGAAGCAGGCCTGGACCACGTGCTTCACCCGATCCGCCAGGCTGGAGAACGTCACCTTGGCGGCCTCGTAGGCCTTCTTGGCTTCCGGCTGCTCGATGTGCGCGTTGGGCGGCTTCACCTTGATGATGTGGGCCCCCAACGCGGCGGCGATGTGGGCGCCGTACGCGACCACGTCCACCGCCTGCTCGCCTTCCTTCGATATGTTGCCGCGCGGGTAGCTCCAGACGATGGTCGGCAGGCCGTAAGACTTGGCCTCCGCGATCAGGTCGCGCAGCGCCTCGTACATCTCGTTCCGGGCGCCGGAACCGGGGTAGATGGTATAGCCGATCGCCACGCAGCCCAGCCGGACCGCGTCCTTCACCGAAGCGGTGACGGCTGAGAGCGGGTGGGGGACCTTGGCCAGCGAGTCGGAGTTGTTCAGCTTGAGGATCAGCGGGATCTCCCCGGCGTGCTTGGCCGCAATCGCCTCCAGGAAGCCGAGCGGCGCCGCGTAGCCATTGCAGCCGGAGTCGATCGCCATCTGCACGTGGTACTCGGGATCGTAGCCGGCGGGCTGAACGGCGAAGGAGCGGTGCGGTCCGTGCTCGAAACCCTGATCCACCGGCAGGATGACGAGCTTGCCGGTGTTGGCCAGCTTGCCGGTGTTCAGCAAGCGCGCCAGATTGGTGAGGGTTCCAGGGGAATCGGACGAGTACCAGGAGAGGATCTGCTTTGCGCGCTCGGACAACGCCATTTCGGGGCCTCAGTAAGAAGACTTGAGTGAGAAGGGCCGGGATATGGGTTGCTTAGCCGTTCGATGTCAAGCGGGACCGTTCACCTTCAAGGGCCAGGTTCCCATCGGCTGCCCCGCCACGCGGACCAGCACGTGGAAGATGCCGCCGCGCGGCCACGGGGTGGGATCCCAGTCGACGGTGTACTCGGTTTCGTCGCTGCTTTTCTTGCCCTTCTCGAACTGAAACTGACCCGCGGCGGACATTACAGTATCGCTGCGCGGGTCCAGGACCACGACCTCGATCGGCGCGCCCATCTTCTGTGAGCACTTGATCCGAATCACCGTTCGGAACGGCTGGGTGGAGGGCGGGCTGCCCGAAATGCTCAGCTCGCCGAGAGCCGCGTTTCCCGATTCCCCGCGCTTGAGGTGACGCACCGACACCACTGAGTACTGCGCGCTCGCGCCGGCGGTCTTCAGGGTATCCTGTGTGGGCTCCGGCTGGGTCGCAACGGCGCCTTCCGCTTTGGGAATCGGCGCCAACGTGGGAATCTCCAGCTTCGGCGCCTTGGGCTTGGAGGGCGCGGAAAGGGCAATCGCTGAAGAGAGGAGGACCGCCATTCCGCAGAGCGCCGCGGGCCAATCACGAAGTCGGTTCATGACCTGGAGCATAGCGGAAAGACTGCGATTGAGCTTCTATTCGACGAGGGCTTTTGGCACAGTGCCGCGCCCTTGTCCCGCTCTTCAGCAATCGCCGCGCTCGCTCTCGTTTCATTGGCCACCTCCGCGCGCGCGGAGGTGCCCCTGACGCTGCAGTCCCTGGTGGAACGGGCTCGCCGCAACGATCTCCGCGTCAAAGAGGCGGACGCCGACCTCGAGCTGCTCCTCGGCAAGTACAACGAGGCGCGCTGGGCCTGGTTTCCCAACTTCCAGACCACTCTGATCGCCGGGGGTCCCACCCCGGAGGCCCGCAATGACGGCCTGGGCGGGCCCCCGACCAATCCGGCGGGCTATCTCTACGACCTCAATCTCGGCCATCCAGGTGTCACCACCCGCGCCGAGGTGTCCGCGCTCCTTCCGATCTTCACCTTCGGCAAGCTCTCGGCCCTCAAGGAGGCGGGCCGGCAGGGCGTGGCGGCGGGGAAGGGGCTGAAGGAGAGGGCGCAGAACGAGGCCGGCTACCAGGCGGCGCAGGCCTATTTCGGATATCAGCTGGCGCGGCAGAGCCAGCAGACGCTGAGCGACACCCGCAAACGGCTGGATGAGGCGCGCGAGCTGCTCAAGAACCTCCTGGCGCACGATTCGACGCAGGTGGCTCAGAGCGATATCAACAAGCTCGACTACTTCCGCCAGCAGGTCGAATCGGCCGCTGCTAGGCCGGCCAGCGGGCAGGAGTTGGCTCTGGCCGCGGTGCGGGTGCTGCTGTCGGTTCCGCCCAGTCAACCGGTGGAGCTCGAGTCGGCGGACCTCAAGGAGCCGCGGACGGAGCTGCAGCCGGTGGAGCACTACCTGGCTCTGGCGGAGCGGAGCCGGCCGGAGCTGCAGTCGATAAGCCATGGCGTAGCGGCCCGCCAACAGGAGGTGGTGATTCGGGAGCGGCAGTTTCTGCCAGATTTCGGGATTGGTGGCTTCTTCCGATTTGCCTACACCTCCAGCACCACCCGCCAGCGAAGCCCCTTCGCCTACGATCCCTACAATCAGCTCACGACCGGGATTGGACTGGTGGCGCGGGCCAGCTTCGACATCCCGATCAAGCTGGCCAAGCTGCAGCAGTCCCGCGCCGAGCTGGACAAGCTCAAGACCCAGGAAAACCTGCTCCACTCCGCGGTCCGGTTGGAGGTTCAGAAGGTGTACGGAGATCTCCGGGCCGCGCTGGGCCGCGCACGAAGCCTGTCGGATGGAGAGCGCAGCGCCCGCCGCTGGTTCACCGCCGCTTACGCCAGCTTTGAGCTGG
>JBGTHI010000196.1:0-3081 GCA_041746295.1 Myxococcaceae bacterium | reverse complement strand
CCGTGGGTGCAGCGGCCTCCTCGGTGGCCGGCGGGGCGGCCTCGTCGTCTGTCGGGAGAGGAAAGCGGCAGTCCGGGTTCGCCACAGAGGGGGAAACCACGGGTCCAGGCCCGCGGATTTCCGTCGCCACAGCCTCCCGGACTGCCGCTTTCATCAGAACCCGGCAGTCGCCGGTCGCCTCAGTGAAGCCCATCGTCTCCACTCCCCTCGGCGGTGTTGCCATCGGTGCCCGCGAGCTCGGGCGTGAGCGCATCCTCCTGGACGCGCAGCTTCCGGTGCCGCTCCTGGATGGCGTCGAGCGTGAGCCCGCCCTGGATCTCCTGGCGCGAGTCGGCGTTGCCGAGCATCAGCTCCTTCAGGCGAACGAGCCGATCGAGGTCAGCCGGGCTGTCGAAGCGGACCTTCCCCTCATCGACGGCCGTGCGGAAGCCTTGGATATAGCCGTCGATTATCTGGACGACGTCCTCGGTGCCGAGCGCGCGCGCCTCAGCACGCCTCGCGTTCACAATCCGGTCGTATCTGGTCTGCTCGCGAACCTCTGATTCCTTCCGTCGTTCCAGACACTTGTGCTTGGAGGCGTACTGCCAGATTCGGTTCTTGGAAACGCCGTAGCGCTTGCCGAGCTGCTCCAGCGACGGGAAGCAGATGGTTTCGTGCCCAGTGGAGTCGTCCTTCAGCTTCTCCCCATGCACAAGCAGGCGATCTACCTCGTCCCAGGGGATGACCGGCGCGTCGGCGCGGCGAGGACGACCTCGCGGGCGCTTCGCTGCAGGAGCGGTCTGCGAAGGATTCGCCACTCACCGAGTATATGGAAGTTCCATATGTCGGTCAAACGAAAGGGAGGGGAGCGCTTGACTGCGGTGGAGCGAGTGAACGCTCTCAGCCGGGTTTGACGAGAGACAGGCGCACTGCCGCGAACTCTTTCGCGGCAGCGAGAATCTCTTCCACGCTGACCGGCTTCTGCAGGTACCGCTTGATCAGTCCCTGCGTCTTGGCCTCGGGGTGAGTCAGCGCATCGCCTGAAATGATGACCACTGGGATGCGAGCCAATCGCGTGTACGACTTCAGGATGGCGAGCAACTCCCATCCGGACATCCCCGGCATGGTGATGTCGAGGAAGATAAGCGTGGGTTCATCAACGTCCTGCGACGTGAGGTACGCGAGTGCGTCGCGCCCACTTGGGGCTTCGACAACGTCGTACCCTGCGCTCTCGAGCACTTCGCGTACTGCCTCCCGCTGGTCTGCCGAATCGTCGACGAGGAGAATGGGGGCTGCGGCGCGGGTCACGGGAAGCGTCCTGTTCGTTCGCGTCGATCGACGATGTTGCGATGAGGGGAGCCGGGCAACAGCCGAAGTTCCTGGATGCAGCGCTCGCAGTGATGCTCCCGGATTTCGATGGTCCTCACCGTCCCATTCTCAGGCTCTCGCCAGTCGAACGTGCAGTGACCCAGAACCTGGGTACTGCCAAGAAGTTCGACGAGGTTCTTGGCGGCGCTACCCATGCTGCTTCTCACCTAGGCTCTCGGGCACATGGGCTCGTTCCTTGGCGAGAAGTTCGACGTCGGCACGCCGAAACAGCCGGCGACCCGTCATCGTCTTCATCACCTTGAGTCGACCCTTGTTCGCCAACTGCCGGACGGTGTCGGGGGCCAAGCCCAGGACACGAGCAGCGTCGCTCGGGGTCAGCAGCTCATCTGGATCGCGCTCCGTGCTCATGCCCTTTTGCCTCTTTGTTGCGATCCATGATCCTGGATCCCTACCCAGGTAGGCACCCCCACCCCTAACGGCAAGTGGGACCGTTAACAATTCCGTCGGCCCTGCTGGGTGGTACCCACAGGTCTCCAGTTTAGCTCTTCAATGACGCGCTGCGTGGTGGATTGGTGGCTGTTGGTGGATGTGTTCCCAGCCCGGTCCGGATCCCAGGAAGCTCCAGCCGTGGTGAATGTGCTGCTCTTTCTTCCTTCTGGTTCTGATGAACAGAAACACATCCACCAACATCCACCAGAGAGGGTCTTTCCCCTTTTCATCCGGGGGGTTGGTCTGGTGGATGTGCCCAATTCGGACATCCACCAACAGCCACCACGTGACCCGGCACATCCACCATGCAGCGCGTCAGGTGGAGTTCGACCCAAGGGCAGCGAGAGTCTCTTGAGGTCTGAAGGGAGGACGAGGCGAAGGGCGACGGCCAGTCGGTCGCACGCAACCTCCGCGCGATCGACGGCACGCCCTTGGTGGTTCTGCGCGGGACCTACGAACCCGTCTTGGTCTCGTCCAAGCCACCGAGCGGTAACTGGAGAACGGCTTCTTCCTGGGGCTGGGAGCTACCGACGGTCTCCACGAACCACAGGTTGTTGCCGGCGGCGACGCGCGATTGGAGCTTCTGACCGGCGACCACGCGCCCTCGGAACCGGCGAAGGGCGGAGCCGACCTTCTTCGCCGTGGGCAGCTGTCCCGGCGGGTGAGGACACATCTCGGCCAGCGCGCTACGAAGGCGAGTGAAGCGCTTCTCGCCCTCGTCGGTTCGAAGGGCCTCGAGGGCCTGGGCGACAGTGAAGCCGCGTTGCCCGGGCGCGACGTGCAGGTTGAGGTCTGCCCACCCGGCGACGAGGTCGGCGAGCATATTGGCGTCCGTGTCGACCTCGTCCAGCTCGGCCCGCGTCTCGCCCGGGTCAGCGAGCCCGCACCAGACGATGACGTTGCGCACCAACGTCGACCACCCCTCGAACGAGCCCCACGGCTTCAGGCCCACCGCCGGTCGGCCCGCCGCGCAGTACCCGCGCAGCATGGTGAGCGCGGCCATCACCAGCCGCGGCCGATTCTCGTGGACCCAGGCGAGGAGGTCCGGGTGCTTGAACCCCTCCCGCGTCTCTGGCTTCTCGAGGTCCGAGTCGAGCCGGATGTGCAGACACCGCCGCGCGGTGTCGCCCTTGAAGGTGATGTTGTTGCCGGTGCCGTACCAGACGGTGAGGAGCGGGAGCGAAACCTTCTCGCTCTTGCCCAGGATGCGCTCGCTCCAGATGGTGCCGGTCAGCACAGTGTCGAGCGCGCCGGACCCGAGCGGCTTGTTGATGTTGTCGATGA
>JBGTHI010000195.1:0-6654 GCA_041746295.1 Myxococcaceae bacterium | reverse complement strand
GGCCCCGGCAGGCGGGCCGCCTCCGCCGCCAACGGGTGGAACCGTTCAGTCGCATTGAATGGACTAAAAGAAGCGGCGTCGTGAGGCTTGCACGCCGGCGCGGCGCGGCACTATCAACACACTTATCCCCCGAGGAAATTTCATGGTCTGGTCGCTCGCCACCGCTCTGTTTCTCACCGCCGCTCCAGCCCGTCCGATCGACGTCGTCCGCCAGGGCAACGATCAGGTTCAGCAAGCTATCGGTCGCGAAGATGCCTCGGCGAAGAAGGTGGCGGATACGGTCGACGGCTTCGTTGACTTTGGGGAGCTGGCGCGGCGAGCGCTCGGCGTAAAGGACTGGAGCAAGCTCTCGGCCAAGCAGAAGGCCGAGTTCACCTCGACGATGAAGGACCTGCTCCGGACCTCCTACGCGCAGAAGGCGATCGGCCAGAAGGCGTCCGAGGTGACCTACGACAAGGAGCAGGTGAAGGGCTCCGAGGCGTCGGTGCTCACCTCGATCGCGGTCAAGGCGTCGCACTACCCGGTCGAGTACAAGCTCTACCGCTCGGTCGCGCACGGATGGCGGATTTACGACGTGGTGACCGACGATGTATCGCTGGTGCAGACCTACCGGGATCAGTTTCGGCGGTTGATCGCGAGCAAGGGGTACGACGGGCTGCTGGTCACGCTTAAGTCCAAGCGCGACCAGCTAGAGAAGGTCGAGACCAAGAGCGCCGGCTCCGCCTCGACGCTCAACTAAAGTATCCCCCGGCAGAGCGTGGGCTGCTAGCCCAACACGGATAGGCGCCGCGGCTGCGAAAGAGTTGCCTGCCGCTCACCCCACCGCCGAGAGTGCCGCGCCGCGGTTCTCGGTGGGCAGCGGCCGCTGATAGAGCCGGTAGGTCTTGTATCGACGCCCTCCGAGCGCCTCGATCGCCGTATTGAGGTAGGCGTCCTCTTCCGAGGTCCAGCCCAGCTCGGCGCGAATGTAGCCCAGCTCCCGGGCGATCCGCAGCGTCTCCAGCGACAGCACCGTCTCGATGCCCCGAAACCGGAACTCCGGTACCACCCCCAGCATCAGGACGCGAAGCCGGTCGATCTTTCTCGCCGCCCAGCAGAGCTTGGCCAAACCCCAGGGGATGCCAAAGCGGGTGAGGTAGCCCTCCGCCTTCCGGAGCGCGTGGTTGCCATCGGGAAGGGTCAGTGAGAAGGCCACCGGCTCATCCTGGATCTCCGCGATCAGCATCAGCTCCGGGCAGGCGCGGGCCAGGTGGCGGAAGCGGGCGGCGATGCCGTCGAACTCCTCATCGGTCATCGGCACGAAGTCCAGCCGGCCATCCGCCAAGGACGAGTAGACCCGCTTCAGCTTCACCAGCTCCTCGGGGATACGCTGCGGATCCAGCGAGCGGACCCGCACCCCTTCGCGGAGCCGCGCCTTTTCCGCCTCCCGGACCACCCCCTCCGGCGGAGCGATCCAGGGCGAAACCTCGTAGGCCCACAGGTCGAGCTGCTTCTCAAAGCCGTGCGCTTCAAACAGCTTCTCGTAGTAGGGCGGGTTGTACGGCATCATCATCGTCGGCGGATCGTCGAAGCCGTGGATCAACAGCCCGCAGTCGTGGTTCACCGAGAGATTCACCGGGCCTACCATGCGCCGCATGCCGCGCGATGAGGCCCAGGCCGCTGCCGCGTTGAACAGCACCCGCGCCGCATCGGTGTTCTCCTCGCACTCGAACATGCCGAAGAAGCCGAACTCGGTGTTGTGGAACTCGTTGTAGCGGGGGTCGTTGACCGCGGCGATTCGGCCGACCACCCGGTCTCCCTCCCAGGCCAGAAAGAGCTGGACCTCCGCCCGGCGCAGAAATGGATTTCGCTTTGGGGTGAGGAAATCCCGCCGTTCCGCGATCAGCGGCGCAACGTAGAATGGATTGCCCCGGTAGAGGCGCAGCGGCAGTCGAATGAACTGCTCCAACTCGTCGGTGGTGTGGACCGGTTGAACCCGAGCTGGCGCCGCCTCACCCATGGCCTATGGCCGCAGATCTCGTTGATAGACCCGGTAGGTCTTGTACTGCCGACCGCCCATCGACTCGATCGCGCGGTTGACCAAGGCGTTGTCCTCCAGCGTCCAGGAGATCTCGCCGCCGGTGTAACCCAGCCGCTTCGCGGTCCGGAGGGTGTCCAGGTAGAGGATCGCGTCGAGCCCGCGACGGCGGAACCCTTCCTTGATCCCGAGCGTCACCAGCCGCGCTCGGCTGATTCGACGGGACGCCCAGAGGAGCTTGATCAGACCGATCGGCAGGCCGTAGTGGGTCAGACGGCCCTGCGCCGCCTTGAGGGCGATGTTCAAATCCGGAAGGGTCATCGAAAAGGCGACCGCCTCGCCCTTCACCTCGGCAAGCAGCAGCAGCTCCGGGTCGACCACAGACTTGAGCTCGCGAACTTGATGCGCGAACTCCTTGTCGGTCATCGGGACGAAGCCCCAGTTCTTCTCCCAGGCGGAGTTGTAAATCTCCTTGATCTTGGCGACCTCTTCGTCGAACCGCTTCATGTTGAGCGGGCGGACGGTGACACCCTCGCGTTGCCGGAGCTTCTCTGCAACTCGAGCGACCTTCTCCGGTACCGGCGCGGACGAAGAGAGCTCGAAGGCGTAGAGATCCTTGGCCTTGGTGAGGCCGCAGGCCTCGAACAGGGTGGGGTAATACCGCGGGTTGTAGGCCATCAACACCGAGGGAGGCGCATCGAACCCCTCCACCAGCGTGCCCCACTCGTGGTTGCTGGAGAAGCTGGCGGGGCCCATCAGCTCGGTCGCCCCGTGAGCGCGACACCAGGCGGCGGCGGCGTCGAGAAGGCTGGCCGCCACCCCCGCGTCGTTGATGCACTCTAAGAAGCCGAACCAGCCGGTCCGGGTCCCGTGAAACTGATCATAGCGGGGGTTGGAGATCGCCGCGATCCGACCGACCATCTCCGAGCCCTGCCTGGCCAGGAACAGCTGCACCTTTCCGAACTCGAAGAAGGGATTGCGGCGCGGGTCCAGGAAGTCCTTCCGTTCCATCAGTAGCGGTGGAACCCAGTTAGGATCGCCTTTGTAGAGCGCGTACGGGAACTTCAGAAAGGCGTCCGCGTCGGAGGAGGTCTGAACCGGCGTGACCGTGGCACCGGACGGCGTGGGGAGCGGTGACATCTGGAGGCGGAGGTCTTCAGCGGGGAGAGCCATTTAGGTGTCCTCGTGACGGCTAGTGTTCCAGCGACTTCCCGTTCTTAATGAAGAGGCCGGCGCCCTTCTCCAGAAGGAGCCCGGACCAATCGGAGCGGCGCTCCCAGGCACGCAGCGGAGCGGAGGTCAGCCTCTTGAGGTCCTCGGGCTGGAGGTTGGCGGCGCGCCAGGTGAGCGTCTCCACGGCGTCGAAGAGCTTGTCGGCCTCCTCTCGGGTGGACATCCGCGCGTTGGCTTCGAGCGAGAGCCCACGGTCGACCAGGATTCCGGCCGAAGCCGCTGCCCACTTCTGGGAGGCCTGGTTGGCGATCACGAAGCTGCCCGGCCGCGCCACCTTCACCCGTTCGTAGCGGGTCGGGCGGGTCTCGGGGATCACCCCCAGCTTGCGGCCGACCTTCTCGAACACCTCCAGCACGCGGTCCAGCTGCGCATCGGTGTGGGTGGCCATGTAGCTGGTCCGGATCAAGGCATGGCCCGGCTCCACCGCGGGAGGAATGACCGGGTTGGCGAACACCCCCGCCTCGAAGAGCGCCTTCCAGAAGCGGAAGCAGCGGGTCTGATCTCCGACCAGCACCGGGACGATCGGGGTGACTGAGACGCCGGTGTCGAAGCCGAACGATCGGAAGCCGTTGTGCATCTTCTCGGCGATGTCCATCAGCCGGGTGCGGCGCTGGGGCTCGCTCTGGATGATCTCCAAAGTCTTCAAAGCCGCTGCGATCGACGCAGGGGTCATCGACGCGGAGAAGATGATCGGCCGCGCCTTGTGCTTGACGTAGGTGATCACCTCTTGAGGCCCCGCCAAGACGCCGCCCAAAGAGGCAAAGCTCTTGGAGAAAGTCCCCATCACCAGGTCGGTCTCGCTATCGAGGCCGAAGTACTCGGGTGTGCCGCGGCCGTTCTCGCCCAACACACCCATTCCGTGCGCGTCGTCGACCATTACCCGCGCGCCGTAGCGCTGAGCGAGCTCGACGATCTTAGAGAGGTTGGCCAGGTCGCCTTCCATGGAGAAGACGCCGTCGGTGACAATCAGCTTGCCGGCATCGCCCGAGTCCTGGAGGAGCCGCTCCAGCTGCTCCAGGTCGTTGTGGCGAAACTTCTTCTCCGTGGCGAAGGAGAGCCGAATGCCGTCTACCAGCGAGGCATGGTTCTGACGGTCCGAGAAGACGATGTCGTGGCGACCCAGCAGGCCGGACATGGCGGCCAGGTTGGTCTGGAACCCGGTGGAGACAACGACCGCCGCCTCGTGTCCCAGGAACTGGGCCAGCTTGCTCTCCAGCTCCTCGTGGAGGATAGTCGTTCCATTGAGGAGCCGAGAGCCGGAGCAGGTGCTCCCGAACTTCTTGAGCGCCTTGGCCGCGGCCTCCTTGACCCGCTCATCCGAGGAGAGGCCGAGGTAGTTGTTGGAGCCAACCATCAACGTCCGGCACCCCTCGATGTCCACCTCGGTTGCGCCGTGGGAGGCCTCAATCGCGCGGAAGTAAGGGTAGAGCCCCGCCGCCTTGGCAATCTTGTAGTCCTTCCAGGTGCGGCACTTATCAAAGACGTCGGCCAAAGCGCCCTCCTTGGGAAACCCCATCTTTAAGTGTGGGTTTGTAGGAGACTGACAAAAAGGAAGTCAAGTCGCATCCTTAAGTGAATGGTGCGGGCGACAGGTTTCGGCGGAGCAGGGCGAAGGGGTTGTGGATCGCTGAAGCTCCGCGTGTTTAGGCTACGCCGATGGGTTTCTGGGGAGAGCTCTATGTCCGTTCCACTGAACCGCTCTTTACCGAGGAGCGGACCACCCGCGAGGTGGGCTATCTCGGCTGGGCTTTCTCCAGTCTGGCGGTCCAGGGGCCGCTGATCGACCTGGGCTGTGGGACTGGGCGGCATCTGGGGCGGTTGGAGAGGCTGACCGGTCGGAAGGTGATCGGCCTGGAGCAGGACGTCTACTCGGTTGCCCATCGGCGTCCGGGCGGATCCTGGGTTCGAGGGGATTTCAACACCTTGCCGCTGAAAGCGGGAAGCCTGGCCGGCGCCTACGCCTGGTATTCGACACTCTTCACTATGGAGACCGAGGACCTCGCCGCGACCTTTCGAGCTATCGGGAGGGCTCTCGAGGAGGGGGGGCGGCTGATCATCCACACCGTTCCCACGGAGCGCCGGCTGGTCGACCCGACCTCCCGGTTTGAAGAGACTTTCCCCGACGGGACCCGGTCAGTAGAGACCACCGCCTACGATGCGGAGAACAATCGCGAGGTGATACACCGCACACTCTACCTGCCGGACGGGCGCACGCTCGAGGGCTCTAACTACGTGCAGTACTACTCCAACGAGGCGCTCTTCCACATGCTGGAGATGGCGGATCTTCGCGTTCAATGGGTGCACGGCGGGCCCGACCGCTCCGCGTTAAGCACCGAGTCGCTGGATCTGATCATCGCGGCGGACGTGCAACGTGGCTGAGACAACCCCTGGGACGCTCCGGACCCTCCGAATCTTGGTGGCCAAGCCGGGTCTCGACGGCCACGACCGGGGAGCGAAGATTATCGCCCGCGCGCTGCGCGATGCCGGCATGGAGGTTATCTACAGCGGTCTGCACCAGACTCCCGAGATGGTGGCCAACGCGGCGATCCAGGAGGACGTCGATGCGATCGGGATGTCGATCATGTCGGGCGCGCACATGACGCTCTTTCGCGCGGTCCTGGAGCTGCTCAAGGTGCAAGGGGCCGAGGAGATCCGGGTCTTCGGCGGCGGCATCATTCCCGACGAGGACATTCCCAGGCTCAAGGCGCTCGGGGTCGCGGAGATCTTTACCCCCGGCTCCGCAACCCAGGACATCGTTCAGTGGATTCGCGGCAACATTCCCCAGCGCGCGTGAGCCTGTCCTCCGCGCTTCCGACGCGGGTCGACCTCTACGAGGTGGGCCCCCGCGACGGCTTGCAAAACGAGCCGCGCGTCGTCCAGACCGACGACAAGCTGCGCCTGATTGCTGCGCTGGTTCGGGCCGGACACAAGCGGATCGAAGCGACCTCGTTCGTCTCCCCCAAGTGGATCCCCCAGCTCGCCGATGCCGACGAGCTGCTCAAGCGGCTGCCTCGCCAACCGGGGGTGACCTTCTCCGCGCTGGTCCCGAACCTCAAGGGGCTGGAGCGGGCCCGGGACGCCGGGCTTCAGGAGGCGGCGGTCTTCTTTTCCGCCAGCGAAACCCACACCAAGAAGAACATCAACCGCACCATCGCCGAGGCGCTGGTCGATGCCGAAGGGGTTGCAAAGGCGGCGGTGCGCGAGTCGATGAGAGTACGGGGCTATCTCTCCACCGTCTGGGGCTGCCCATATGAAGGGGCGGTGGCGATCGAGCGGGTGGTAGACCTCTCGCGACGCCTGATCGATGCCGGGATCTATCAGGTGAGCCTGGGCGATACGATCGGTGTCGGCACGCCGAAGCAGACCGAGCGGATCCTGGAGGCGGTGCTGGGCCATCTGCGGCC
>JBGTHI010000194.1:0-4256 GCA_041746295.1 Myxococcaceae bacterium | reverse complement strand
TCGCCTATACCAGATGGAATTGGGTCGATCCGCTGCTCTCGTGTCTCATCGCGGTGGTGATCGTGATCGGCGCCTTTGGCCTGGTACGGGAGGCGGTCGACGTGTTGCTGGAGGCGGTTCCGGCCCACGTGGACGTCCGCGCGGTGAAGGTGCTCATGGCGGCGGTGCCCGGCGTGGTCGCGGTGCACGACCTCCATATCTGGACCCTCACCAGCGGCGTCTACTCGCTCTCGGCCCACTTGGTGGTGGAAGATCCAACGGTCTGCAACAACGACCAGATCCTGGGCGCGGTGAGGCACGACCTTCTGGAGCGATTCGGCATCGACCACACCACGATCCAGATCGAGAGCGAGGCCTACGCCCATGCGGGCGAGGTCCATTAGGATTCAAGGTGGCCCATGCGGATCGTCGCTGGCACGGCTCGAGGAAGAACCCTTCGAGGGCCGAAGTCCCAATCCATTCGTCCCACCGCGGACCGGGTCCGCGAATCGCTCTTCAACATCCTGGGGCAGTGGACCGAGGGGCTCGCGGTCCTGGACCTCTTCGCCGGCACGGGTTCATTGGCGCTTGAGGCGATCTCGCGGGGTGCCGCCGCCGCGCTGTTGGTGGACAAGGATCGGGAGGCGCTAGCCCTCTGCCGGGGAAACGCCGCCGCGCTGGGCTTCGCGGAGCAGGTGGAGATCTGGGCGATGCCGGTGGACCGGGCGGTGGAGCGGCTGGCGAGGGAAGGACGGCGGTTCGATTTGATCTTCACCGACCCGCCCTATGTGCTGGAGGCGGCCGAAACGTTGATCGCCCGTATCGACGCTGCGGGACTGTTGGCTCCGGGTGGTCGGCTGGTCTTTGAGCACGGCAAGGAGGAGGCCAGCCCGGAGCAGGCAGGCTCTCTGGAGCGGTACGACCAACGCCAATTCGGTGAGACGCGGATCAGCTTCTACCGGGCCAGCGCTGCCGAATGAAGGCGGACTGGAAGACTCAGCCACCTCACCGTACTGGGCGGAGGAGCAGCGCATTCGACGGATACTCTATCGCTATGGGCGACCGCTCGCTACACCTTGGACCGAGGAGGCCACACGGCCCGCGAAGTCATCTCCCTGCGACGAAAGAGTATCAACTACCGCTACCGGGCACCCGATTCGGAAACTTCGGAACCGGGCGCGGTTGAGTGCGGACGGCCCTCCCCTCAGGCGGCTGCCTGCGCCCGTGGGCCGATCGCCTCCACATCCTCGTTCGTGAGGACGGTCCGCTGGAGGAGCAGCAAGAGCGCGTGCGCGTCGTCTCGCGCGTCGAGGCGGAAGCGGGTCTCTTTCAGGTTGTTCCCAACCAGGTCCTCCGAGAGCTTCTCCTCCGAGGTCTCGAGCTGAGCGGCGATCTCCGCGTGGGTCCGGCCCCAGCTCGCCAGCACCAGGGCGCGGCGCGCAAACGGGTGGACCAGTTCGGCCCACGTCGAGCCCAGCTCGGTCCGGGCGCTCTGGGAGACGAGCGAGGCCACCTCCTCGGGCGCGATGAAGCCCTTGGCGCAGATCATCATCACCAGTTGATGCCGGCTGTTCGCCCCGAACTTGCGACCGAGGTAGAGCAGCCGCTTCTGAACCGCAGTTACGGACGCGCTCAGCTCGGAGGCGATGGTCGGATCATCCTTGCCCGCCAGAACGAGGCGCAGCAGCTCCAGCTCGCGCTCGGACAGCGCCCCGGAGAACTTCGGCGTTGGAAGGGCGCCTCGAATTTCCTCCCAGGAGATCAGACCGTAGTGCTGGGCCCGCAGGAGCGCGCTGGTGAGGTCGTGGGCGCCCAACCGGGAGATCAAGTTGGCCCGCTCCAACAGCACGCGATACACGGGGATACCGACCGCGCCCGAGATCTTCTCGTCGGAGGCACCCGATGCTAAGGGCACCAACATCTGCTGGAGGGTTCCGCTCACCAGTCGCTGGTGCAGCGCCTGGAGGCTCCGGTCGCCGGTTTCGGAGAGTCTCTGGGACACGCGTCGGGTGAACTCCGGATCCGCGGCGAGGTGCAGGAGAAACAGCTCGGCCCGAGACCCGCACCCCAGGCGAAACACGGCAGCGCGGATGGTGTTCCTGGCCCCTTCCCGGCCCAGGCCCAGATCGGTCTCGATCCGCAGGTCGTCCTCTCCTGTCGCCGAAGCGACCAGGACCGGGCGCTCGTTCGGGTCGATGAGGTGTGTGGGATGGAGATCGCCCCGCTCGAGGTGGAGGAGGGCCGGGCCGTAGAAGTTCTCCGGCTCGATCAATCGGTAGTGCAGGCCCAGCGCGAGCGCCTGCGTGCGATCCCGGACCTGCAGCTTTGCGAAGAGCGTGTTGATGGCCCGGACCAGGGCATGGGGAGAGATGCCGAGGATGCGTGTGATCTCCTCGTCCGGCGTGGAGGACGCGAAGCCCTGGAGGATTCGGACCTCCCGATCGGTGATGATGGAGCGGTAGACCGCCTCGACCGTCGAGAGCTCGGGGGCGTCCCCCTCGCTTCCCGGCTCATTCCACGGTAGGGCCCCATGGATTCGCGCCAGGAGCACGATCCGCGGCCAGGCGTTGCCGCCCAGTTTGGACCTGACCCGATCGAGCACTGCTTGCGCGACCGGGGTCGACCAGCCCTCGTGCTCTGCGATCCGTCGGTCGCTCCATCCCAGCGCCTTGCCGCGAAGCGCGCGACGCTCTCGGTCGTCGAGCAGTCGGCTGTAGAGCTCCGTCGGCGTCCTGGGAAGGTCCGGGACCAGAGCAACCGAGATCGCCTCGCGGCTCAATAGTCTCTGGCAGACGGCTGAGATGAGCGCCGAGAGCCGGTCGCGGGCCCACAGCCGTCCGTATAGGCCCGTTAGCCGATGATCGATGCCTTTAACCTGTCCAAGCGCGGCGACCATCGCCTGATTGGTCTGACCTCGTACGAACCCGGCGAGCAAAGCGTGGTCGTCCAATGCCAGCTCGGCTCGGGTGGGCGCCTCCTTGCGAAGGGATCCCAGTAGCTTGGCTGCGCTCTCCGCGAGCTTCCACTCAGGAGCGCGTAACCGCCGGGTGGACGGTTGGTTCTCCAGGGCGGCGAGATCCATCGACGACTCGAGCAGCTGCGCGATGGAGAACCTCCGCGCATCCAGCTGCTCGTCCGGGATCGCTTCCACGGTCAGCGCCTCGAGCACCGACGCCAACAGGGCAGCCCGAGCGGCCTGCATGACAGGGAGCGGTGGCAGTCGGGAGCCCGGTTGTAGTGGGCCGTCGAGCAGGGTCTGGATCGCCAGGTTCCATGCCCCGTAGCGCTCCAGCGCGACTCGGAGGTGCAGCGCCGGGAGCAGGCGGTCTCTCCGCGTGGAGTCGCCCGCTCCTCGGGGAGGAATCGAAGAGCCGCGGACCCCTCAGCCCGGGCGGATCGCGTGGCTGTGCGCGCGGTGCGCAACGCGGGCTGCTCGCGCCCTGCGGGTCTCACGGAGGCTACCTCGTCGATGGAGCGGAGCGGGTGGAACGTTGCCCTTAACTGGGGCCGCTCCAGCCGCGCAAGGCCCCCTCCCGCCATCGGGTGCTTCCGAGACGTCCACTCTCGCACCGTTCGCGGCGTGAAGCCTAGAGCCCAAGCCTTTATTCGATTCCTGGGTGCTCTCGACGGTCGGTCCGCGGATGGAGATAGTCGCGGCACTCGGCTACCTGGCACAAGCTCTGATGCGAGATTCGTCCTGAAACATCCGCCGCCAGACTCTATTGGGACAGACTTAGGACAGACCTCCAGTCATGGTAGACGGCGACGGTCTTCAACTCGTAGCTTGCTTGCGTCGATTTTACTATGAGAGGGACGTTGACCCAACACAGCGCGATCGCCGCGACAGCATCAACGAGCACGGCTTCTATCGAGGCGGATACGGCCGTGCGTTTTGCGTGCGTGTCGAAAACCTATGACGGCGAGAATCTCGTCATCCAGGATCTCTCGCTCGATATCGCGCGCGGCGAGCTCTTGACCTTTCTGGGGCCCTCCGGCTCGGGCAAGACCACCAGCCTGATGATGTTGGCGGGGTTCGAAACACCGACCTCGGGTCAGATCTATCTCAAAGGAGCGCGCGTCGACCAGGTCCCCCCGCATAAACGGGGCCTCGGCTTCGTGCCGCAGAGCCACGCCCTCTTTGTGTGCCCAGCATGGAGGTGGATGACGGGTGAGAGTCCCGAGGGAAGCAGGTCGCAGCGACCCACACGAACCGCAAGGCGACAAGCCGGTACGCCGGTCCGGCCGTGAGGCCGGCGCTGAAAGAAGCGGGTAGTGAA
>JBGTHI010000193.1:0-3581 GCA_041746295.1 Myxococcaceae bacterium | reverse complement strand
ACCGCCGCCGCCTTCGCGGTTGCGACCGCGGTCATGGGGGAGCATCCCATGCTCGGTGCCTTCTACTTTCCGCTCGCCTTTGGCATCGCCCTGTCAAGGGTCTATCTGGGTGCCCACTACCCCTTGGACGTGCTGGTGGGTGCGGGTTTGGGTGCGGCTGTCGGAGGGTTGTCGAAATACTCGGCGCCTGGCGATTCGGCGGTAAGCTGACCCGAGCGCCCATGCGAAAGAAAATCCTGATCGTGGATGACGCCTTGACCATTCGCACCCAACTGGTCGGGCTGCTTTCCTCCGATTTCGATTGCTCCACCGCCGAGAACGGCGAGGAGGGATTTCAAAAGGCCCTTGCGCTGACGCCGGATGCCGTCGTGGCCGATCTGGAAATGCCGGGCGTCGGAGGAATCGAGCTGCTCAGGCTCCTGCAGCAGAACGCCCGAACGCGGTCGATTCCGGTGGTGATTGCCACCACGGTCACATCGCTCGATCGGGTCAATGAGTGCCGCGCGCTGGGCTGTGCCGGCTACGTGCTCAAGCCGGTGCAGAGCGACTACCTGATTGCCAAGCTTCGGAAGATCACCAGCCCTCCTGCCCCCCTCTACTGAGCAGATCGTCAGTCCGCGGCCCGCACGGCGCCCCGGAGGACGTTTAGCCAGAGCGACTCCTCCCGAACGGCGCTCTTCACCAACCCCGCGTCGGTGGTGGTCAGAAAGACCTGCGCGCCACTTCGCGAGAGATAGGCCATCAGATAGCCGTTGCGCTCCGGATCCAGCTCGCTCGAGACGTCGTCGAGCAGAAGGAGCGGCAGAGCGCCGAGCTGCGCCTCCAGATTCTCGATCTCGGCGATCTTCCAGCTGAGGACCAGCGCTCGCTGTTGTCCCTGCGAGGCGAAGCTCTTGGCGGCGTGCTCGTCCAGGGAGAATGACAGGTCGTCCGCCTGGGGCCCCACCGAGGTGAAGCCTCGGTCGCGGTCGCGTCCCAACCGCGCAGCCAACAGCTCCAATATGGCCTCTTGAAGCGTGGGCTCATCCGCCTCCTCCAGCTCCACAGGGAGGTGCGCCGGTGAGTAGCGGAGCTCGGCGCGCGCGGAGATCCGGCCGACCTCGGAGAAGGCCCGCGCCGCTCGCCCGGCCAGCTCCTTGAGCAAGGCCCTTCGGCGCGTCCAGATCCGGGCCCCGAGTCGGGCGATCGCTGCGTCGTATGCCTCCAGATAGGCCATCTCGGCGCCCTGCTTGAGCAGGCGGTTTCGACTCTTCAGCGCGCGCCCGTAGTCGCGGCTTTCCTGCAAGAAGGCCGGGAAGCGGTTAAAAACGGCGCGATCCAGGAAGCGCCTGCGCGCTTCGGGGGCGCCCTTGACCACCTCGAGATCGTCCGGGGTGAACGCCACTACCGAGACTCCGCCGAAATAGTCCTCCAGGCTCGTGGTCCGCTTGCCATCGACGAAGGCTTGCCGCGTCCCTTCGGCGATCCGGACCGAGATGGTTCGCGCCGCCCCGCGCAACAGGAAGCGCCCCTGGATCTCTGCCGCCTCCTGGCCGAACCGGACCAGCTCGTCCAGCTTCGAGGCGCGCAGGGGTTTGAGTGTGGAGAGGAAGTAGATCGCCTCGAGAAGGTTGGTCTTTCCCTGGCCGTTTGGACCGACCGCCACGCTGGTGCCCGCCGATGGCTCCACCACCGCGTCACCGAAATTGCGAAAGTCTTTGAGCTTAAGCCGGAGCAGCCGCACGGGAGTGGAAAGCCCTATCACCGATGTCTTCCGCGGCAAATCCGGGCTAGGTTCTTTGCCGCAATGAGAGACTGCGCCCAACGCATCCGGAGCTTCGGCCCCAGCGTCTTCTCCGAATTCAGCGCGCTCGCCGCGAAGCACGGGGCAGTCAACCTGGGACAGGGGTTCCCCGACTTCGATGGGCCTGAGGAGATCAAGGCGCTCGCCGCCCAGGCGGTGCGCGATGGGCCCAACCAGTACGCACCCAGCGTCGGGTCGCCAAAGTTGCGCCGGGCCATCGCCGACCACGCCGCGCGCTTCTATGGCGATCGGGTGGATCCGGAGACGATGGTCACCGTTACCAGCGGAGCCACCGAAGGGCTGTTCGCGGCGGCGATGGCGTTGATCGACCCGGGCGACGAGGTGGTGCTCTTCGAGCCCTTCTACGACTCCTACTTCGCCAACGTGTTGATGGCGGGTGGCGTTCCCCGCTGCGTGGCGCTGCAGCCGCCCGATGGGGCCCACGGCGATTGGTGGTTCGATCGCCAGGCGCTGCGTGAGCTGTTCGGGTCCAAGACCCGGCTCTTGATTCTGAATACGCCGCACAACCCCACCGGCAAGGTCTTCACCCGCCCCGAGCTGGATTGGATCGCCGAGCTCTGTGAAGCACATGATGTGCGGGTGCTCACCGACGAGGTCTATGAGCATCTCGTCTTCGCCCCGGCGAAGCATCTGCGCTTCTCCAGCCTGCCGGGGATGCGGGAGCGCACCGTCACCGTGAGTAGCGCGGGAAAGAGCTTCAGCCTCACCGGCTGGAAAGTTGGATGGATCATCGCCCCGCCTCCTCTGCGCGACGCGCTGCAGAGCGTTCATCAGTTCATCACCTTCGCGACCGTCTCCCCGTTACAGGAGGCGGTGGCTGCGGCGCTGGCGCTTCCGGACGCCTACTTCCGGCGGCTTGCCCTCGAGTTCAAGGCGCGCCGTGATCTCCTGGTGGCGGGGTTGTGCGGCGCGGGAATGCCCACCGTGGCGCCCGCGGGCGGCTACTTCGCGATGGCCGATATTCGCGCCTTCGGCTTCGAAGATGATTTCGCCTTCTGCCGCGCCCTCACCGAGCGGGTCGGAGTGGCGGCGATTCCGCCGTCCGCCCTCTACTTCCGGCCTCGGGACGCCGCGGCGCAGGGCATGGCGAGATTCGCCTTCTGCAAATCCGAAGCGGTCCTACGGCAAGGTCTGGAAAGGCTCCACGAAGTGGCCCGATTGCGCGTCTAAGCTGCCGATTCGATGGGCCTTTTACGGCCAGAAGATGCGTCCCCTTGGCAGCTTGCTGGGTCGTTCCTACTTTCGTCGAGTCAGCGGGGAGTGTCTCCCCGGTTCAACCAGAAGTCCTATAAGGGAGGCAGTTATGAATCCGGCGTACGGAATCATCGCGTGGGTTGTGATTGGAGCGTTGGCGGGGTGGATTGGCAGCAAGATCATGGGGACCGACGCGCGCCAGGGCGGGATGGCCAACATCATCATCGGGGTGATCGGCGCGATCATCGGTGGCTTCGTCACCCGCATGCTGTTTGGGGATAGCACCTCGAACAACGGCTTTATCGCCAGCTTCGGCGTGGCACTCCTTGGCGCTTGCTTGACTATCTTTGTCTGGAAGCGAATCGGCGGCGCGCGAACGGCGTAGCGTTTAGATTCATCCGAGGATGCCAAGAGGCGGCCGGGCTACCCCAGCCGCCTCTTGCTTTGTGTGCCCAGCATGGAGGTGGATGACGGGTGAGAGTCCCGAGGGAAGCAGGTCGCAGCGACCCACACGAACCGCAAGGCGACAAGCCGGTACGCCGGTCCGGCCGTGAGGCCGGCGCTGAAAGAAGCGGGTAGTGAA
>JBGTHI010000192.1:0-9373 GCA_041746295.1 Myxococcaceae bacterium | reverse complement strand
CTCCGTCGGTGCTGGTCGCCGACATCCAACCCCGAGCGCGCCAGAGACGGGCGCGGCAGCTGGCGCTTTTGTAGAGGTCGTGCCCCGTTCGCTCTGCGGCTGGGCTTGCTTTGACGCTGACGTGTTGCCGTTGATAGGGATGGCCAGATGGCGGGTTCACTACAGGTTCGATCGCTGAAGGAGATAGGAGGTGGGCATCGCGCGGTCAGTCGGGGCGGGTCAGGCGCGGCTGCTGTAGCTGATGATTTTACTCTCGTCACGCATCAGCTTTTCGATGCTCGGGATACCTTTACCGAGCAAATTCGATCAGGACTTGCCAGAGGGAGAGGGCCGATCCAGGCCTACCCAAGCTTCTTAGGCGTTCCCGCCCCGGATCTGTTCTCTCGTCCCTTCGCGCTGACCGCAGGCGATTGGGACGGCACAACGTCCCGCTTCACCCGGGTTCGAGCCGGCCCCGATGGAGTTCAAAATGGCACCTTCTCAGAGGTTCTGTTCCGCCCCGGCGATTCAGCTGGGCAAGTTCTTTCGCTCCACTCCCAGCTGCTCTATGAGCTAGGCAATGCTCATCCCCAGTTGGGATGGGTTCTCTCGTTTCCGGCAGAGATCACCCCGGACCGGGATGCCGTCGTGAAGAGCTGGAACAATGTGCTTGATCTTCCTGGGCTGGAGGGCCTTCGCATAGGTCATGAGTTGGCGCAAGCCGCCGCTCAAAAGGGTGTTCAGATTGGCCGCTGGGCGGTGCTCAATAACGCGGTCGCCACGCTGCTTGCCGGCGTTCTCGCGAAGATGGGCCAGGGCAATTTCGACCCTTCACGCTTGATGAGCACCACCGGTGGGGCGGGACACAACATGGCGATTTGGATCGATTCGGGGTGGGTTCCCGAGCTAGCCGCCTTGGACGGGCCGGAGGGGTTCACGGCGGTGAGTCTGGATTCAGGCGCGTTGATGCAACCCCACCGAAACGACGCCGATCGGGAACTCGATAAACGATCCATAGCGCCTGGCACCAGGCACTACGAAAAGGCGGTCGAGGGCCCCCATCTGGCTGAGCTCTTCCGTCTGGTGATGCCTAATTATCAGCCTACTCCCACGAGCATGAGAGTGCTGGCCGAGGTCCTGCAAGATAAATCCCAGCCGGATGCCCAGATCGTTGCCCAGGCCATCCTCGAGCGCGCAGCCGATCTGAGGGCGGCCGGCATCGCAGCGGGCGCACGGCTCTATGGCCATGTGCCGGGAACTCCTCCCATCGTAAACCAGATGGGGGAATGCGACGTCGGGGAGGTGCCGGGCTTTGTGAACCGGATGGAGGATCGAGCGAATCAGCTGGCCTCTCTAAACACCCCGATCCAGGTGGTGCCTCCTCTCCCCCACGCCAATTCGGTTGGAGCCGCGGCGGCTGTGGCGATGAGCGCGCCCGACTAAGAGGGTCGCTGAAGAAGGCGCGAGTCAGCTCTAGTCACCGAACCGGTTGAACGGACGAAGCGAGGGGGTGGAGGCCGTCGCCGAGACGGGTAGACGAGGAACGAGCAGCGGAGGCTTACCTGGCGGTAAGTTAAGCAGCGCTGGGCCGAGTCTGTCCGTCGCAGGCAGGGATCCGCCGCCGCAGCAGGCGGTTCAACCGGCTCGGTGACTAGTGCCCGAATCGTCTGTGCGCCAGCCCAAAGGCTAACAGCAGCAGGCCCAAGGCGACCCCGCTCGTACCTTCCGGCGCCGCTCCACAGCCACCTGATACGCCCTCTGTCGCGATCGCCTGCGGATCGGCGATCTCCACTCCGGGCGCGGATTTTCCGTCGATCGATACCAGCACCGTGGTGGAGGTGGTCAGCTGGTCCTTGTCGGAGGCGATCACCTCCAGGGTGAAGGTTCCGAGGCGGGCGAAAGTGGCGGTCGTCGACTTGGCGGCGTTGGAGCCGTTGGGAGCGAAGGTCACCTCGCTCGGGCCGGTCACAACTCGCCACTGGTACAATAGCGACGGCTCGCCTCCATCGTCGTTGCCCAAGACCGAGATCGCGGCTTTGAGCCCGTCGGGCTTCGCCGACGGCTGCTTCACGAAGTTGGGCGCGCGGCCCAAACCCACCGAGACCTGGGCCGCGGCTAACTGCCCGCCTGCGGAGGCAGACACCGGGAACGGTCCCCCCGCCGAGGAGCCAGCGGTGAAGAGACCGGTGCGGTCTACGGTGCCGCCGAAGGGCACCGACCAGGTGAAGACCGGGGCGGGAGTGATCGCATCGCCAAACTGATCCACCGCCGAGGCGGTAAACTTCTGGGTGGCGTTCACCGGTACGCCCGCGGTCCAGGGCGAGATGGTGATCGCTGTCAGACTGGCCTGCACCGTCACCGCGACGGTGCTGGTGATGCTCAGGCCCGCCCCGTCCCGGATTGTCGCCACCACGCTGTAGACGCCCGGCTTGGAGAAGGTGGCGACCGAGCTCTTGGCCGCGTTGCTGCCGTTGGGAGCGAAGGCGACCTCTGCCGGCCCGGTGGCGCTCCAAGTGTAGGTCAGGGCCGGCTCTCCGTTGTCGTCGTTGCCCTGCACCGTGAGGTTGGTGCTCTTGGCGGTGACTGTGGAGGGAGAGGCCGCCGCGGCGTTGGCCACGCTCGGTGCCGTCCCGCCCCCACCCACGCCGTTGACCGTTACATTAAGGGTGGTGGCGGCCGCGGCATCGCCTCCGGATCCGTTGGCGCCGTTTGCCGAGAGGCCGGCGGCGAAGATCCTCACCGTGCCTCCGGCCGCCGGCGCCTTCATCTTGAATTGAATTACCAGCTGATTGCCCGAGAAGTTGAGGGGACTGTTGTGGGTCAGCTCCTCAAACTCGTTGCGGGTGTTGGCGGTGACCGGAGTCAGGGTGCCGTCGGCATTGTCGATGGCGACGTCGAAACCGCCGCGAACGGCGGCACCGCCACTGATCGTCAGCGCGTAGTCGCCCGTGGCTCCCCCCTGCAGGGTGGTTGGCCCGGTAAGGGTCACGGTCGGTGCGCCGCCGCCGTTGTGGCACTGAGTGCAGATCGCTCCCTGCTTGCCGGAGTAGCCGGAGATTCCGCCCGGCAGGGCGTGAGCGCCGCTGGAGACGAGCAGCAGACCGAAGCAGGCCACCAGCTGCCAGGCACGGGAAGCGATCATGGTTGGCCTCTACGCACGCCTGATGCCAGCGAAAGCAGGTCGCTTACAGCTTGTAAGGCTCTTAAATTGCTTAAGATATGGTTCCACCGGAGGAGCCACCTGGCGCATGTCCAGTCCACTGGAGCGTCCGGTTGCCGGGGGAGCTCTACGACGCCAACTCGAAGTCATCCCTCGATGGTTTGGCCGCCGACACCCCGTCAAGCCAGTCAGCGGCGCTCCTGCCCTCGCTGTTCTCGCCATGCCTCCAAGGTACCGCCTGATCCGGATGGACCTCGTGGTCCAGCTGAGTGCGCAGCTCCTCCGGCATTATCGCCAGCATCCGCAGCACGGAGGCGTTGGACCAGCCGAAGCCCACCGGCCTCACGCCGCGCGGCACGCGGTAGTCGCCGCGGTCATAGCCCTGGTTGGGGTATTCGGAGGTCTTGGTGATCGAGGAGATCGCATGGACGTCGATCTTCTCCGGGATGCAGCCGTTCTGCCGGTCGAAGATCGAGAGCAGCGCGTTGGTCCAGCGATAGCCCAGCGCCCAAGCCGCCTCGTCCTGCCCGTAGCGGAGCAGCCCCTCCAGCGCCATGACTTGAACAGGAGGCCAACCGTTTGGATAGTCCCATTGCAGAGGTTCATCGGGGGCGGCCTCACGCGACTCCTTGCTGGAGGCCGCCAGACCGCCCGGCTCGAGCATCCTGTACATGTTGTTGGCGACCCGCTCCGCCTGCTCCGGCGTGGCCCAGCCCGCCCACAGCGGCGCGAAGGTGGCGGCCGACTCGTAGGTGGAGCGCTTGTTATTCGCCAGATCGTGGTCAAAGAACATTCCTCGCTCTTCATCCCAAAAATGGCTCTGCAGCTTCTTCTTGAGCCGGTCCGCAATCCCGTCGTGGCTGTCGGCCGCTTCAAAATCGCCCAGGTTGCGGTAGATCTCCGCGAGATCCTTCCGGTAGCGATAGAGGTAGGAGTTGAGGTCTACCGGCGCGAACTCGTGGCAGCGCCCATCGAAACGCTGCGTCAAATCCCAACCCGAGGCGCGCTCGGCTCGGTCCGCGGCCGGGTCTGGCCACTGGAAGGTGCCCAAGGAGCGCATCACCTCCACGTCGGGGCCCGTCTGTAGATCATAGTAGGTCGCGAAGTCATCGGGCTGGGAGTTCTCATGAGGGTACCAGACCCCCTCCAGCTCCTTCTCCGCCGCCCTGGCGACGTGGCGCAGCAGCTCCATGTCCGGTACGCGCTCATGCAGCTCGAGCGCCAACCGCGGCATCAGAGGGGGCTGGCTGCGCGAGAGGTGATAGCTCCGGCTTGAGTTGGGAATCACCCCATAGTGCTCGATCATGTAGATCTGGTTTTCGAGCAGGTGGCGCGCGAGGTCGGTGCGACCACTCTCCATGCAACCTTGGGCGATGAAGTAGCTGTCCCAGCCGTACATCTCCTTGAAGCGGCCTCCGGGAACGATGTACGGGTGCGGGAGGTAGAGCAGGCCTGGCTTCTGCCCTTCGAGAAGATCCAGAACCTCTTTATCGCGGCCGCGGCCCAGCAGCTGGACCGAGAGGGGGCGATCGCCGTCGCGCTTGGTCCGGTTGTACTCCTCCGCCTCCCTGCTCAGCTTCTCGAAGGCGGTCTTGTCCGACTCGGGAACATACAGATAGAGCACGCCGTCGTCGGCGAGCATGCTGCCGCCCTTCGCCGCGGCGACGGCCGACTGGGCGCTGTCTGTTCGGCAGACGAAAGCGTTCCAGCTCTCGTTGACCAGACGCTGAATGGCATCGGTCCGTTTCTCGGTGATCGCGGGAACGTCCAGCGCCTTCACGTTGCCCAGGCCGGCGTTCACCACGGTGGTCAGTGCGTCGGCCGCCCGCCACAACTCACCCGGACCTCGCAAGATGACCGTCTCCCCGTTTTCGCCCCGGAGCTCGACCTCCGCGCGCATGCCGCGCTTCTTGGCGCCCTCGGTCACTTCGAAGGTGATCGGCGAGTCGGGGGAGCCGGTGGTGATGTGCGAGAGCTCCTGGATGCGGCCGAGCGCTTCGCCCGCCGTGGTGGCTATCCGCGACTCGAGCAGCTCCCCCGGCTTGGGCATGGTCTGTGGGACCAACTTCACCCGCGCGGCGATCGGCTTGGCTTCGATCCGCGGTGGAAGGGTGCCGTTGGGCGCAGACCAGGCACTCTTCCCGGGCGTGATCGTTTGGCTTCCCACGCTCTCTCTCCTCGGCGTTCAGCGCGCTGGTTCGGGCTGGGGGGGGGACTGGCTATGAAACGGCTGGGTGACGGATGCGTGAAGATTAGCGGACGCCTGATGGCATTATCCGGTGTGCCAGGTCAAAGGTTGTTCACCGAAACAACTCTTAATTTTTGATAAATCTCGAGCTTACGTGCTCCCATCGGTCAATGTTTCTAATCAGTTCGTGTGGCGATAGATGCGTCTCGGCGACGGCCATCGCTCGAACCCTTAGCGAGCGAGCAGGACGCGGAAGCGGCCGTCGTGGGCCAGCTCGCGGACCGTTCCAAATCGCCGTCGCAGGGGGGCGTCATGGCGAATGAAGCCGTTGGTCACCAGCAGCACGGTGCCGTTTGGGGCGAGTGTCGCCGGGACCCCTTCCAGGAAGCGGTCGGCCGCGCCGGTGTTCACCTCCTTGCCCACGTGAAAGGGGAGGTTGCTGACCACCAGATCGTAGCGCCGTCCTGCGACCGGCTCGAGCCCGTCGCCGGCCAGAGCTTCGGCCGCGCTGACGCCGTGAAGCGCCAGGTTCGCGCGGGCCGCCTCGACCGCCCAGAGACTGACGTCCACCAGATCCACCGCGGCGGCGCCCCGGAGCGCGGCCCAGAGTCCAATGAAGCCGTAGCCGCAGCCGAAGTCGAGCACCCGAAGGCCACGGGGATCCGGCACCTGCCTGAGCAGGAGCGCCGTGCCGTCGTCGAGCCGATCGAAGGAGAAGATGCCGGGGAGGCTGCGCAGAACGTAGCGGCGTTGCTCCCATTCCAGCTCGAGTGGGTACCAGCTTCCCGGAGCGATGCCGGGCAGGCTCGCCCAATCGGGCAGGGCCGGCGGGCTGCCCGAGAGGTTGCGCGGTCGGCAAGCCCGGGCCACTCGATTTCGCTGCCGAAGATCTAGGGTAACCGCTTCCCCGAACAGCTCAGCGGCGTCGGCGATCGACGAGCGGATTCCCTCGTCGTTGGCGCCTGCCAGGAATAGCGGAGCCCCCGGTTTGAGCAGGCGGAAGGACTCCAGCAGCCATCTCCGGGCCAGCTTGCGTCCCTTGGGCAGCTCCATCGCGGCGAGGTCGAAGCGCCCTTCTGCCTCCGGGGGGAGGCTCAAGCCTGAGCAGGTCGAGAGGTGGGTGATACCGTTGAGCCTGGCGGTCTCGCCGGTCATCGCCAGCGCGAGGGCGGAAGTGTCGCAGGCGATCACCTCTCCCAGCGGTGCGGAGCGGGCGAGGAAGGCGGCCAGCGCTCCATGGCCTGTGCCCAGCACCAGGATTTTCGAGGCCGGCGAGCACTGCGTCGCCTCCGCCAGCAACCGGGAGGCGGGGCTCACCTCGTTCCAGCGGGGGATGCCCGGTGCCGAGGCGAACTGGATCGGCCGCGCGTCAGGAGACGCCCGTGAGAGCTGGGCGGTGAAGGTCTGCAACGGATTCATCTGAGTGACGCACCCTATAGGCGAGGGGATACCAAAGTGGTATCGGGGGGCGATGAACGGACGGATCTTTCGGGAGTACGACATCCGAGGGCTGGTGGATCAGGACCTCACCCTCGATGTGGTCGAGTCGCTCGGGCGCGGGCTGGCGACCGTGGTCCGACGCAAGCGCGGCAGGACGGTGGTGGTGGGCCGCGACTGCCGGGAGTCCTCCACCCGCTTTCGGGACGCGTTGATTCTGGGGATCACCGCTACCGGCATCGACGTGATGGATGTGGGAGTGGTGCCGACGCCGCTGACCTACTTTGCCGCCAACGTACTGCCGGTCGATGGGCTGGCGATGATCACCGGCAGCCACAACCCGCCCGAGTACAACGGCTTCAAGATGGGCGCCGGAAAGACCACCTTCTACGGCGAGGAGATCCAGGCGCTCAGGAAGATGATCGAAGCCAAGGACTTCGAGAGGGCAGGCTTGGAAACGGGGAGCGGCAAAGTTACGCCCTTCGACATTGTCACCCCGTACCATCACTTCGTGCGGCAGACCGTGTCCGTCGGTCGCAAGGGAATGAAGATCGTCGTCGACGCCGGCAACGGCACGGGCGGTGTGATCGCCGTCCCCCTGTTCAGATCCATGGGTTTCGAGGTGGTTCCGCTGTTCTGCGAGATGGATGCCCGCTTCCCCAACCATCACCCGGATCCCACGGTGGTGGAGAATCTGGAGGATCTGGTCCGCGCGGTGAAGAAGGAGAAGGCAGAGGTGGGTATCGCCTACGACGGCGATTCCGACCGGGTGGGCGTGGTGGACGAGAAGGGCAGCATCATCTGGGGCGACAAGCTGATGATCCTCTTTGCCCGCGCGGTGCTGCGGGAGCGGCCGGGCTCGGCCATCGTCGGCGAGGTGAAGTGCTCCTCTACGCTCTATGACGACATCGCCGCTAAGGGCGGAAGACCGATCATGTGGAAGGCGGGCCACTCGCTGATCAAGGCCAAGATGAAGGAGGAGGCCGCGGAGCTGGCCGGCGAGATGAGCGGCCATATCTTCTTCAAGCACCGGTACTACGGCTTCGACGACGGGGTCTACGCCTCGGCCCGGTTGTTGGAGATCCTCACCCACGAGAAGAAGGCGCTCTCCGAGCTGCTCTCGGATGTTCCAAGGACCTACTCGTCTCCAGAGGTTCGGGTGGAGCTCCGGGTCGACGCCGCGGAAGAGAAGAAGTTCGAGGTGGTTCGCCGAGCCACCGAGCTCCTCAAGGCGGATGGTCACAAGACCATCGAGATCGACGGCGTGCGGGTCACCTTCGCCGATGGCTGGGGGTTGGTCCGCGCCTCCAATACCGGTCCATTGCTGGTGATGCGCTTCGAGGCACAGACCGAAGCCCGGCTCGCCGAGATCCAGACGCTGATGGATGGCGTGGTGGCTCGGGCCAAGCGGGAAGTGGGCGCTTAAGACCGATGGCGATCCGGCCCCACCTGCTAACCCACACCAAGGACGCTTTCGCCCCCGAGTTAACCCTCCTGATGGACGCGCTCCTCGCCGCTCTGGATCTCCGGTTGCGCCCTCCTATAGGTTGACGCGGTGCCAAACCTCGGAATCGATATTGGGGGAACCTACGCGCGTGCTGCCGTCGTAGATGACGCGGGCAAGGTTCTTGGCGCCGGCAAGGTGGCACTCCATGACCGCTCCCCCGCTGGGGTGGTGGAGTCGATCGCCAAGGCCGAGAGCGAGGCGGTGCTGAATGCCGGTACCCGCGATATCCGCTTCTGCGGCGTGGGGGTGGCGGGACAGCTGCGAGGGGACACAGGGATCGTGGCGGTGGCACCCAACCTGGGTTGGCGCGAGGTTCCGTTTGGCGACCTGTTGAGTGCCCGCCTGGGCCATGCGGTTCGGGTGGTGAATGATCTGCGCGTGGCGGCCTGGGGCGAGTACCGGGTCGGGGCGGGTCGGGGCGCCGAGGATGTGCTGATGGTCGCGGTGGGGTCGGGTGTCGGCTCCGCGGCGATCAGCCGGGGCGAGCTGGTGCTGGGCCACGATGGCGTGGCAGGGGAGGTCGGCCACATCAAAGTGGTTCCGGGCGGCCGGAGGTGCGGTTGCGGCGAGCTGGGCTGCCTCGAGGCCTACTGCAGCGGCCACAACCTGATAGCCCAGATGAAGGAGGCGATTTTTTCTGGCCTCTATCGGACCACGCTGGGTGATCGCGTGGGCGGCGACCTGAGCAAGCTGAATCCATTGGTGCTGGAGACCGCCGCGGCCGATGGTGACGCCCTGGCTGTGGAGATCCACGAGCGCGCGGGGGCGCTGCTCTCCGTTGCGATCGCCAACTACGTCACCATCCTCAACCCGGCGCGATTGATCCTGGGCGGCGGCGTGCTGCTCAACTGCCCGGGGCTGTTTAAGCGGGTGGTTCAAGGCGTCGAGACCCATGCGCTGCGGCTCTCCGCCCGCGGGATGACGGTCCACATGGCGACCCTGGGTGACGACAGCGGGATCATCGGCGCGGCGCTGATGGCCAATCCGGCGCTTGCCGCTACCCTGCTGGACCCGCCCGCCGCGCCGCCGATGAAGGCTCAAGGCGCGGGTTAGTCGCGGGCGAAGGGCGGAACGCTGGGCGGGTCGACCCCTTGCGGCAGGA
>JBGTHI010000191.1:0-4635 GCA_041746295.1 Myxococcaceae bacterium | reverse complement strand
GCGGCGTGCGAGGGGTGCGCCGAGGCGCACCGATCTTCGGGATGGACGCCTCGCGCCGGAGGACCAGGCGGCGTTGCGGCCGTTCGGAGAGGGGGCAGGAGCGGAGACGTGGGCGGCAGCGGCGGAGCTGGAGGTCACCATTCGCGGCCGGCATAGCAGGGGACGGTCGGGACTGGCAAACCTCTCCACCGCCTCCGAAAGGTTGACGAGCGCCCGGCTGGGGCGACGCTTGGGGCCAAACCGAGTCGAAACATGAGGGGAGAACAGCGACCATGTCCAGCCTGTATGAGCGGATCGGCGGAGAGGCAGCGGTGAATGCGGCGGTGGTGTCTCCGAACCAGCGCCAGTGGAGGACGTCCCCAGGGAGCTCGGGACCGGCGAACCCGTTAATCGTGAGCGACCAGCATTCCGCGGCGTATGCGAGCTGGGCACCGTAGGCGGGGGAGCGGTTGTTGTCCTTGTTCGGATTCACGCCGGCCTCATCTGCTGCAGCGCCATCAAAGCGGGGGAGCACTGTAGCCGTGCGTGTGCGCCGGAGACGAATAGACCTAAACGACCAACATCAACTGCAATAGAGCCAAAACACTCGGGAGTTCTTCTGCGTGAAGGAGAAACTCCTTCGCGTGGGCTTAAGCCTGGTCCCCGTGAAGCGCGTCATTGGAGTACTCGATGGACGGCTTGCCCGAATATGATGAGCGGCTTGAGAACGTGTCTTCATTGCACTTCATCGTGTCGAGAGCGCGTTCGAGTTCGTTCAAAGCGGTGGCTTCTGGCGCCGCATCGAGTCCCATCCTGTTGCGGTATAGGTCTGGACGTTGTGAGGAGTAGAAGTGTCAGCTTGGGGAAACGAAGTGGGCTGAAGGTCCCAGCTGTTCGGCGGAAAGCGTGTCGGCGTCACCACCGAAACCGCGTAGTACGATGACCTTCTTCTCTTGGCTGGCGGCGGCTGAAGCTTTTCCTGCGTTAGATCTGCCCCCAAGTATGACGAGCTCATCGGCGATCCTCGCGAATACCGCATCGTGGTGTGCACCCGACGTCGGTGTAGTCACGAGATATGTCAGCCCTTCGGGCGAATCAGCGCCGAAATACTTCACCTGGTCGTCTGTAATGACCGCCATAACTGGGATCCCGAGCTCCGCACAAATGTCGCGAGTGAGCCCGTCTACACCTTGTGACAATCCGATGATCGAAACCATAAGGCCGTCGCCCAACTCGGCCTTTTTCGCCAGGAGTTGGTCCTTCAGTGCCGCTCTGGCCCGTACTTCGTCCGGAAGTTCGTCGCGGACCAAGGATCCAGGGTGCATGTCGAAGCCGCTATAGCCGGTGATGGCCACAACGGTGAGTCCTTGTTTTCTCTTGAGCGCGGCAAACTCCTCTTCTTGCATCAACGGTGCGGATGTCTCGGGTTGCGCCCCGTCGGCCACGCCCCTGAACCAGTCCATTAGACGGAAGTGGGCGTTAGCGGCCTGCTCATCGACCAATAGGTCAAATTCTGGGTTTTCGTTGACCCTCAACACCTCTTGAGCAAATACCGAATCCCTGGGTCCGACTTGGTATGAGCGATAGTCATTTCCGAGGATCAGACCAATGCTCTTTTCACCCCGATCTGGCGTCCCTTCTCTTAGCGAGCGAGCCATATCGGCCGTCACACCTTCAAGGCTGGGATCATAGAGGTCCGCGCCTCCGACCTTCAGGATGCCATCTGATGTTCCGACCTCGACCAAGAGAGGAACGGCATCCATATGGTGCTTTCCAAGCGTCCCACGTTGGATGACCGCTCGATTTCCGAGGTCGTCTTCGATCAGGGCAACTTGCCCGCCTTCGGAACGGCGGTAACCCGGGTCATATGCTCCCCTCACCAAGATACCCCCTTCGTTACGAAACCAATCGGGGAACCGGTGGGAGGACCCTGGCACGGATGGGCCGCTCCCCCGATCATCCCTGCGCCCAGTCCTGTCGGAGGCCGCAAGCCCCATCATTGCGGCACGGCGTTGTTGGCGTCGAAACTCGAGAGCTTTGGGATGGATGGCGTCCATGTTCGACATTCTCCGCAGCGGTCACAGGGAAGTTGCACAGCCTTGCACCCACTCCAGTGACCCATTGGGGCCGGCTGTTATCCATTGTCACATTGGGTGCAAAACAGCGCTCGCAAGGGATTGAAATTCCTATGCGTGGGCGTTCATGGCATTCAGGAGGTCAGCGGTTCGATCCCGCTTAGCTCCATGTAGCGTCCGCGATGGCTTTGGCTGAGACAGGCAAAGGCAAAGAGCGATGGACGCGCTGACCCCTGTGATGAGACCCATTTCCAGGCCAAAGACCCAATGCGACCATGCGCGCGGAACAGCCCGCATACTGAGTAGGCTCAGATAACTCGCGGGACCGATCGAGAGTCTCAGTGCAAGCCAGAGGTCAGGTCTTCCCGAGGCCGCGCGAAGCACCGACCACTGAAGAACGGCGGCTAAGAGGGCGAAAATCGACATAACCAGAGGCGCCGCTCCTGTTGGCCACCAGAAGCCATAGGTGGCGCCGCCTATGAGCAGGACATCGGCGATTGCCGTGGCTCCGAACCAATCCGAGGGTCGAACGAAGCGTCTGAGGACGTAGCTCTGGGCCGCCGCGCTGCCAAGGACGGCGAAAATGGCGGCTCCGAATTGTCCCGAGGCCACGAAGCCCCAAGTCCAAACTCCAAAGAAGGCGCACGATCCGAAGAGGATAGGAAGATCGAAGGGGCCGCCCAGGAGGGTCCCCCATTGTGCGAGCAGAGGGCTGGAATCGTCATGTGCGTCCGGAGCCGGCAAGCGTCGTCCTCTGGTAGGCGCCCAAGTCAACGAATGGTCTCAGATTCTCACCAATCGTCCAGGAATCGATCGAGCAGGGACGGCCATTGCTGCTATCTCAATTATGAGATACAAGGGAGGCGATGGCATGGCGGGTCGAGCTGCTCAACCGCAAGGTTGAAGTGGAGATTGAAGCACTGGCGGCGGACGTTCGGCAGCGATTCCTGCGGATGGCGGAGCTGATTGAAGCCAATGGGTTGACGGCGATGCGGGAGCCGCACGTCAAACATCTGGAGGGCAAGCTCTGGGAGATGCGGATGAAGGGGAAGGACGGAATTGCCAGGGCCATCTACGTCACGGCAGTGGGACAACGGGTGGTCGTAGTCCATGCGTTCGTAAAGAAGACTCAGAAGACGCCGAAGGGCGCCCTCGAAGTGGCCCGGCAGCGAGCCAAGGAGGTGAGGTGATGGGAATTTCACTGAAGACCCTGAAGAAACGCTGGATGAAGGAGCCAGGTTTCAAGGAGGGCTATGAGGCTTTGGAGCCGGAGTTTGCGTTGGCTCAAATGCTGATTGAGGCGAGGACGCGGGCTAGGCTCTCGCAGGCCGAGCTCGCCAAGCGGATGGGCACTTCGCAGTCCACCATTGCTCGCCTGGAGGGCGGCGGTGCAAAGCCGAGTCTGCAGACCTTGGAGCGATTTGCGAAGGCTACTCGCTCTCGGCTAAGAGTGACGCTTGAGCCCGTGGCCAAGAGGCGAAAACGAGCTGCTTCGAAGCGTGCGGCGTAGAACCGAAGTCCTTTGCACTCAGGCCTGTGACCCATTGGTGCCAGTTGTTATCCATTGTCACGTTGGGTGCAAAACAGCGCTCGCAAGGAATCGAAATTACAGCGGGTGGGCGTTCATGGCATTCAGGAGGTCAGCGGTTCGATCCCGCTTAGCTCCATGTAGTTGCTGAAGAAAGTCGAAGAAAGTTGGGTGCAGAAGGTTTGCGCCCAGCCGCACCCACGAGGCTCCCTTCGCTGTTGAGCCATCGGAAACTTCAGGAAAGCGGCTGACTGTCGCGGGACAGCGCCTGAAATCCACTCAGGAGATCCGCCCGGGTACCGGTGGCTAGAAGTCGCGCCTTGACTGAAGCTTCGAACGGCTGAGCTTTCCTGATGAGGGGATCGATTGCCGGCAGCAGCAACACACCGGAGCGCACTAACGCACCAGGTGCGGAGACCACCCCGGCCTGGGTAGATCCAATCGCCCCAGGAGGGATAGCTCCCAAGCATCCAGACTGGGCTGCTGAGCTCCAGCAACTGCAAGGTGAGGCGACCAGTCGGCTCGCGACGGCCGACCCATCCCTCCGGAAGACGCGTCGCCTCGATGGTTTGTGATGGAAGCCGCCAGGGGGGAGTGGCACAACGGACTTCGCGGAAGTGCCACCAGAAGCTCTTGACGTGACGCGCGACCTCACTGAGCTTTTTGATTTGCGTGCCACCTCGCTGATGGCTCACCAGGAGGTGGTCACGGGCTTGATCAGGCTTAAGCACGATTGCGAGATGGGCCAGCCAGTCGGACCTGCCCCGAGGCGTCCGCCATTCTGCGACGAAACCATTGGCAGTTCGCCGCCCTGTCCCGCCGCAGTTCCGGCACCTTCCCCGAGGCGACCCAGCGAGCTTCTCCCATCATCGGAGATATCAGTTTGTCCGCCGAAGGACAGGGTACACAAGTTCGCGCAGAGCCGTGGGCGGAGCGGACGGTTCGATGCGGCGTTAGGAATGTTCGCGGCCAAAATGCCGGGCGCCTCTGGCAAGATTCTCTTAGAAGGGTCATCGCCGGGGGCCATGTGGAAACGACAGACGTGCTCGTTGT
>JBGTHI010000190.1:0-2415 GCA_041746295.1 Myxococcaceae bacterium | reverse complement strand
CTCGATCGGCGTCGCAAAACCGCGCCACCGCGCCATTCGCGGCGGGCGTGGGTGGGATCACAGGCACTGCGACGTTGACTCCAGACAATCGAAGTACTCATGCGCTGTCGAGCGGCAGGAGCGGCCCTCCCTCGAAGAGAGGAGACCGGGAATTCATCAGCGCCGTCATCTTCCGAGCGAAGACCGGTGTGCAGTAGCAAGACCTTCCGGAGTGCTTCGGAAGCTGCTGGAAAATGGTTTACAATCGTTGCTGGCGGTGGGGGGCGGTGGGCCCAAACAGTCCGCTGGGAGATGATTTAGGCTCACTGGCAGATGCTTCTGCCGTTCGGGCGCACCAAGATGTCGCGGGCGGACACAGGGGGGTCCGAAGAAATGTTCTGGGGCACCCATCAAATCCCCGAGCGTCTCAAGTTTCCCCGAGCAAAGCAGCGGCGCCTTCGACGAGACTTGGGTCGATTTTACGGCCTATTTCAACCAACTTCCTTGCGTTGTCTCGGTTCCCGAGCGCCAGCTGAATCAAGGCATGGGTGTTAAGGGCATCAGGCTCGCGGATATTCAGCGCGACCGCGCGTGCTGCGAGGGTGCCGGCCTCCTCAAGAGCCTGTCGACTCGCGAGGTCCCTCTCGCTCTCCGGAAGAGCCTGAAAGGTGACGAGCTCGGCACGTGCGGTCGCGACGAGGTCCGCAGCACAGAGCGGATCGCCTTGGCTGCCAATACTGCGCGTATGCTGCGCCCGTTGCCCGCTTAGATCCGGATCACGCCTAAGTGCCAAACCTTGCCCACCTGGCACACTTGATCTGATTGCAGTCATTGTTAACCTCCTTGAGGTTGTTATTCAGTACGAAAACTGTTGACGAAAATCACTCCAACGATCGGCAACAAAGTATTAATTTAGTATCGGGGAGATTGGGGTTTGAGTTGCGGCTCGCGGATTCCTCCATCGGCGAGATGGACCACCACGTCAGACCAACAACTTAGCGAGCAACGTTTCCCGTCCAGTGCTGCTCCATCAACAGCTTTACCTGCATTTCAAGCTGCCCGATTCGTGCGTCTTGGGGGTTCACCCCAGTCGCGCTCGCGGAGGGAAATCATGCCGCGCCTCTGTGTCGCTCTCCTGGACGCACTCGATCGGCGTCGCAAAACCGCGCCACCGCGCCATTCGCGGCGGGCGTGGGCAGGGTCACAAGCGCTGCGGCGTTGACTCGAGGCAATTGAACTGTCCCCGTCGGCAGCGGGGTTGATGCTTTCAATGGCCATGGTGGCGGGTTGGTCGGGCTGCAAGGTCGCGCTGAGTCGATCCTGGCCGTAGTGGCGATCTGATCCGTCGTGAATGGCTCATAGGGTGGAGTGTGAGGGGGCGGTGCTGGCCACCAGGTTGGGCAACGACTTCACGCTTCGGCGCCCGCCCCGCGCGGGAGTCCCCGGTTTGCCACTTGGCGGCTGGGAGGACTCCGTGAGGCCGAGGTTTGTACGTTCATCACGTCGAGAGTGACGAGGACAGCCCGGAACGTTCTTCGAGGAGATCGAAATAGCTACAACGTTCTGGAGTTGTAGAGAAAGCGTGACTTACGGCGCGCCATGACATCGAACAGAACGTAGTAGCTACATTGGTAGCCCCAAAGAGACCTTTGGCCGCCGTCCAGGCTGCTCTACCGAGGCGGGGCTCTCGCTCTAAAAGCCATGGAAAACACTTCGGACGTCAGGATCTCGATACCAACCGAGACTCCACGTGGACGAGCGCTCCTGCGCCAAGACGCAATCCGAAGTGCTCATTCAAAACGTTGCACGTCTTCCGCAGGGGACCATCGGACCACCGTTTGAGAAGGCTCCGCCACCCGCGCCGTCACATTCCGCCAGGCGGCAAACCACGAACTCCCGGATGCGAACAGCAGCCCGCATGAGGCTGCCGCAGGCGCGCCGCAAGCGGCACCCTCCTCTTTCCGCCTTCCCTGAAGGCTTTTCAGGCAGCACAGGAGATCACCACCACGGCCTGAATCGCGACCGCTGAAACCGGCTCCGCTTTCGAGCTGGGCCCCGCGCCACGACCGCCCCGGCCGGCCCTACGACCGCGATGACCGCACCGGTTTGAGCCAATGAAGCGCTCGCGCCTGAACACCGGGAGGCACCAACCGACCCGCCCGCGCGGCGATCGACAGCTGCCAGGGAAACGACAGCTCTGCCTGGCCGTTCAAGATCGCCTCCCCAATCAGCTGAGCGGCCTCGGCGGCCTTCATGATCAGAGGCCGCGAATGCTTGCTCCGCCCCGTCAGCTCGGTCTCAACGAAACCGGGATGGACCACGGTCACGCCTACCCCCGTACCCTCGAGATCCAGCCTCAACCCCTCGAGGAAGGCGGTGAGGAACGCCTTGGAGGCGCAGTAGGCCGCGTTCTGCGGAACCGGCACGAAGGCCGAC
>JBGTHI010000189.1:0-2491 GCA_041746295.1 Myxococcaceae bacterium | reverse complement strand
GATGAAGGGCAGGTCCCCTCCCCGGCTGTTCTGAGGTGCCCATGACGCACCGCCCGGTTCCATCGAACGCCACAAGGAACATCCCGACGGGGGAGCATCGGCAGCGGGCCGTCTCGCGGCGCGGCGCTGGGATGGGTCCCTGGGTCCAAGGGCTCCAGATCAGCTGTTGCACTTTGGCGGCGGCGGGAGCGCTGCTGGTGGGGCTCTCCGCCGCGGCTCCGATCTCGGCCCAGGCCGCGATTGCGAGGCCTTCCTACGCGAATCCCTGTCTTGACGCCCACTACGACGTCCACCTGTTCGAGGCGAACGGCTACAGCGACAACATCGGCAAATGGCTCGCAGCCATCCCAGAGGTTAACCAGGCGCGGAGCACGTTCGAGGCGGCCACCAACCCCGAGGATTGCAAGGAGGCTTCCCGCCAAGCCGCCGCCGCGCGTGAACACTTGCTGAGTCTGGCCAGCGAGGAGGTGTCTCACCTCGAGGGCGATATCGGCCCGAGGCCGATGACGGGCTCGCGCGTGCCCGAGCGGCCGAGAGTAGAGGCCAGGACGATCCGTTCTGGGCAGGGCTGCGAAGCGCCGACGGGGCTCGCAATCCCAAGAGTCGGCGGATCGCTCTTTCCGGAACCGTTTCGTCACGTTTGGCAGCGTGGGGGTGGTGGCGGTCGCGTCGATCGGCTGGGCACTCCTATGCGGGCGGCGTCGCGGCGGATCCCCCGACGCCTGAGCCGAGCCTTGACCAACACCACCGGGCTCAGAGCGCGAGGTCGAACGGGTGAGCTTCGCGCAGCTCCGTGCGTGAGCCCTTTAGAGGGCAAGGGGAGAGCGCTCCGCGTTCTTTGTGCGAACGGCGACACCTAATGTACCTATTCGCTCAAAGAACGGTCCAAAGCCCCCGAAGAGGCGACGCCTCCCGACCGATGCCCTTTTCAACCGTGGTTCCGAATGGCCCTGAAAGCTGGTCGAGCGGAGGTTTCCGCATTCCGTCTCCAGGGGTGCATACCCCCGCGCGCCTTTCGACGGTCACAGCGTCACCGGGCGCAAGATCTCCCGAACGACCCCTGGGGCGACGACCAAGACCGGCATCCCCTGAAGCCCGCCGGCATGAAGATGCTGGCGACACCCCAGGACCGACACCGCTCCCTCACGCCTTTCCACTCAGGCCACGGACACAGACGCCCCGGCCGGCACCAGCGATTATCGAAGGCATTGCAAACCATTCGCCCTTCCGGCGAGCAGAAGCGACGCCCCTTCGCCGGTATGCGAAAAAAAGGCCATGGCCACACCCGTCAAGCCCCGCTCCAGAGCCGCCGAGCTGCTCAAGGATTTCGGCAAGACGTTCGCAGTGCTCGGCACCGCCGCAACCGCCTACGGTCTTACCCTCCGCCCCGCGGCCGCTCTCAAGGAGGCGGTCTCGGGTTCGCCGGTGGCCGGCACCCTCGCTCAGTTCGCAGCTCTGGGCGCGGCGTTGGGGCTCGGGCTCGGTCTTCCCCTCGGCCTCTTCGAACGTCGCGCCGGAGAGAATGGCATGCAGAAGACGGCTCGCATCGCCAAGGGGAGCGCGATCACCGCGGGCGTCTGCGCTATGATCATGGGACTCGTCGGTCCCCTGTTGAAAACTCCGCCCCCGATAGGGGAGCTCTTCCGGCACGCATACTTGCCCTAAAGGTAAAGGGCGGGACATTCCCACTTCCAGAGAAAATGTGGTTGCACCGAGAGGCAACTCCCGCCGCTCTCCTGCCCATAACATGAGGCAGGCCCGACTGTCCGGGCCCAACAAGGAGCCCGAGATGTCGCTCGGCGCAGCAACCCGTTCAGGCAGTTCCAACCGTGCAGTTCATTTGACCGACCGCCGGGTCCCCGGAGCGGGAGAGAACGTCCACTATCGTCTTGCAGGGGCACACTCCGTGGCCCGTCCTCTTGCGTCGGGGCTCCTGCAGAGCATACCCGCCGTCCATCGGGACACGAACCGCCCCAGCCAGGTGGGGGCGCAGAGGGGCGCTGGGGCAAGCCGCGCCCCGGAGGTGCTCATCCGCGGTGGCCTTCCCAGGCTGGGCGAGCTGATCCGGTTCACGCTGGTGCACGAGGACCGGGCGCGGAACGGGCGAAAGCCCCCCACCGCTCGCGAGCAGGTTCTCTATCAGCAGGCCAAGGAGATTCTGGCAGAACTGGCTTTCGTGCTGGAGGTCCATCGCGACTCGCTAAGCCATCTGCTGTCGGCCCACAAGGGCTCCTCCTTGCGTGACTCGCCGCTCCTGAACGCCATCCTGACCGCCTGCGAGACGGGCCTCCACAGCCCTTCGCAGGCCCTGCAAGACTCGCGGTGGCGGGCGCTTCAAACAATCGGGGTGGAGGGGCTCGATGCGCTTGGGCGAGCCATCTCCCGCGCTCAGCTCCCGTTTACCGAAACGTTCGACAACGAGGCAGTCAGGTTCAACGCGCATCTCGTGACCGGTCCCGAACCCCGGCTCCGCAGCGCGCCTCGCTGACAT
>JBGTHI010000188.1:0-3142 GCA_041746295.1 Myxococcaceae bacterium | reverse complement strand
GTGGGGCTTGAGCAGGAGGAGAAGACGTCGGTACGGCCGGGTCATGGAGGGCCGCGCAATGTTGCACAGTTCACCTGCCCTCCAGAAGCACCTATGCAGCGGGCCCGGAAGCTCGGGACTGCATTGCCGCGGGGGGCCACTGCGTTATAAACCGGGCCGCCGGTCGGTCCGTGGAATCGGGCCCACCTGCTCGGGACTCGATTCAAGGTTTAGGTCTGATGCCGGCGGCGACGGAAAAGCGCGACTACTACGAAGTATTGAGTGTGACTCGAGAGTGCACGGCGCATGAGCTGAAGAGCGCCTATCGGAAGGTGGCGCTCCAGTACCACCCCGACCGCAATCCGGACGATGCGGAGGCGGAGGAGAAGTTCAAGGAGGCCTCCGAGGCGTACGAGGTGCTCTCCGATCCGGAGAAGCGCACTCGCTATGACCGCTTCGGCCACTCCCAGGGAGGGTTTGAGGGCTTCGGCGGCTTCTCCAACGCGTCGATCAACGACATCTTCGGGGATCTGTTCGGAGAGTTCTTTGGCGGAAAGAGGAACGGGCCTCGCGGGAGGGCACGCGGGGCGGACCTTCGCTACAATCTGGAGATCGCTTTCGAGGAAGCGGCCTTCGGCGCCGAGGTGAAGGTCAAGATCCCTAAACCCAAGCGCTGCGAGCCCTGCGAAGGCACCGGCTCTAAGGACCGCACCACCCGGAGCTGTCATTCTTGTGGAGGCGCCGGGGAGATCCGGTTCACCCAGGGCTTCTTCGCCGTCTCGCGCCCCTGCGGTCAGTGCCATGGATCGGGCAAGGTGGTGACCGAGCCCTGCCCGAACTGCCAGGGTACGGGTCGTTACGAGTCGGAGACCGAGCTGGCGGTCAAGATCCCCGGAGGCGTGGACAACGGCACCCGGGTCCGGCTGTCCGGGGAGGGGGAGCCAGGCGAGCAGGGTGGTTCTCCGGGCGACCTCTATGTGGTCATCCACGTACGGGAGCATCCGATCTTCGTGCGCGAGGACAGCGAGGTGCTGTGCGAGATCCCGATCTCCTTCTCGCAGGCGGCGCTCGGCGCGCAGATCGATGTGCCGACCCTGGACGGGAGGGTGAAGATGAAGGTCCCGTCCGGAACCCAGACCGGGAAGATGTTCCGGCTCCGCGGCAAGGGGGTCCCCCATCTGCATGGGGGAGGGCGTGGGGATCAGCACGTCCGGGTGGTGTTGGAGACACCCACCCAGCTGACCGATGACCAGCGGCAGCTTCTGGAAAAGTTTGCGGAGATCTCCGGAGAGCAGACCCATCCGCAGTCGCGCAGCTTTTTGAACAAGGTGCGCGAGCTGTTCGGGTGAGCCTTGACACGTTTCAATCCATGGTTCTGTTGAGCCCATCGCCGCGATGAATGACATCGCGGCTGCTCAAAAAAGGAGAATGCCATGTTGACCCTTTGGAACCCGTTTCAGACCACCACCCGTCCCTACGCCGGCGTTTCCCTCCTGAACGACTTTGACAGCCTGTTCCGGGATGTCGCGCTCCCCAGCTCCAGCTGGCGATCGGCCGGAACCGGTTTTCCCGCCGCGGACGTGTTCGAGAGCGAGAACGCCCTCGAAGTAAAGGTTGATCTTCCCGGCCATGATCCCAAGGCGATCGACGTCCGCCTGGAGGGGGACACTTTGACCATCGCCTCCGCGCGCATCGAGGAGACGCCCAAGGAGGGTCGCTACCTCCGCAAGGGGCGCAGTGACGAGGACTGCAAGCTTTCGTTCGTGCTTCCGCAGACGGTGAATGGCGCCAGCCCCGAGGCTCGCTTCGACGCCGGTGTGCTGACCATCACCCTTCCCAAGCGCGAGGAGTCAAAGCCGCGCTCGATCGAGGTCAAGGTCCAGTCGCCATAGAGTAGAGGCCCGGTTGCGAGGCTTGGGGATATTGCGCCTCAGCCTCGTTCTGAGAAACCGAGAATACCAAGCAAGCCAACGGCACCCATTGCAACTTCGTGAGGGACCGATCCGACAACCAGCCCATACCGGGTGGAGGTCTGTGATGAGCGTCGGCGGAGTGCCTAGACGGGGAAGAGGAGGTGAACCGGTCGATGGCGGGGTTGGTTCGGCGCGCGGTGACGTTCCGGAACCCTCCACCGTTGTGCAGCCAGGTGGGAGACAGAGGGTCCGGGGCGGTGACGCAGGAGACTTCACACGGCCGGCCGGGGTGGCGCCGAGCAGGCTCGCCCCCCACGATTCCCCAGCTCTGCCCTCCCTTGAGCTGGGAAAGGAGAGGGATGCAACGGTCAGCGAGTTGCTCGCTGAGGTGAGCAGGTTGGAGGCGACTCTTCGCGACAACCCATATCAACCGGGGAGTTCCTTTGCTCAATGTCTGGCCGATGACCGGGCGGTCTGCGCGCGAATGGGGTCGCTTTTGGCCGAAGCCAGTAGGCGAGCTGAGGGAGAGGGGCAGCCTCGAGGCTTAAAGGAGGCCTTAAGCCACCAAGCGGTGTTGGAGGTCAATTGCCAGCGGCTGCAGCTCCTCTGTGATGAAGGTCTGGAAGGTGATGTCACACTTTATCGGCAGGTCACTACCCTCGCTCGGGCCTCCTCCCTTGAAGGCTGGTCATATGTCGGTGCGTTGATTGCCCTTCAACGCGCGGGGGTGATGATCGACATCCATTGGGCCCACGAGTTGTGGATGGGAGGGCTTCCCAGAGATCTGATTATGCAGCTGGCGGAAAGGGGGTTGGCGGTCTCGCCGGAGTTGTTGGGACAACTAAGAGCGTCTGGCTGGCCCATGACGTCCGGCGAGATCACCGGTTCAGCCGACTTCCTCCAGGGATTGAGCTCGGCCTTGGAGGGGGGACTCAGGCCCGCGGTCCTCCGCCAGCTGCACCCGAGTAGCGTCTACGCGATGCGGTCGGTGCGAGATCTGGAGGAGGCAGTCACCTCCGGCGGAGCGGTGATTCGAGATCAGGGGAAGCTCGGACAGGTGTTCGAGGATATGCGCCAGTGGCGTTCCCAAGTGGCCCAGGAGGCGGAGGCGAAACAACACCGAGCGAAAATGGAGGAGCTTCGAGGGGAAGCCAGAGATCTTTTGAACTTGTATGTACCCCGGGTGGCTGATGATCCAGAGGCGGTGGAGATTGTAGTGGCATTCCTCTTCCGGGAGGGCCCCTTGGACC
>JBGTHI010000187.1:0-2521 GCA_041746295.1 Myxococcaceae bacterium | reverse complement strand
GTGTCAGCGATGGAGCACTGCAGCAATCGTCCAGTTAATGCAGGTTTACGGCCAAAGATCAGCGACCGTCACTTACAGACAATTACCCCTGAAAGTTGGGATGGTTGCCGGGGATTGGCAAGTAGTCATGCAAAGCCTGGGTGGCGGAAAGTGCGTAAGCCGTTTCACACCTGTCACCCTCCCGTCAACATAGAGAGCCTTTTCACGTTTGACAGGTACGAGCTGGTGGTTAGCTTCGCCCGGTCTCGAAGTGTTCAAAAAACCAGGAGTTTCGGAGGTTGGCCGTGGGAAAGATTATCGGAATCGACTTGGGCACCACCAACAGCGTGGTCGCGATTATGGAAGGTCGCGAGCCCAAAGTGATCAGCAATGAGGAGGGTAGCCGGATCACTCCCTCGGTTGTGGCGTTCGCGAAGGATGGGGAGAGGCTGGTCGGACAGGTCGCCAAACGCCAGGCCATCACAAACCCGGAGCGCACCGTCTACTCGATCAAACGATTCATGGGTCGGCGATACGAGGAGGTCGCTGAGGAGGCCAAGCTGGTGCCCTATGTCGTGGCGCGTGGGCCGCACGGCGATGCGCGGGTGGAGATCGACGGCAAACAGTACAGCGCTCCGGAGATTTCGGCGCAGGTGTTGCTGAAGCTGAAGCGCGCCGCGGAGAACTATCTGGGCGAGAAGGTCACCGAGGCGGTGATCACCGTTCCGGCCTACTTCAACGACGCCCAGCGGCAGGCGACCAAGGACGCGGGCGAGATCGCCGGTCTAAACGTGAAGCGGATCGTGAATGAGCCGATCGCGGCGGCCCTGGCCTACGGTCTGGACAAGAAGAAGGATGAGAAGATTGCGGTCTACGACTTCGGCGGCGGCACGTTCGACGTCTCGATCCTAGAGGTAGGCGAGAGCGTGGTCGACGTGCTCGCGACCAACGGCGATACGCACCTGGGCGGCGACAACATCGATCAGCGGATCATGGACTGGCTGATCGCCGAGTTCCGGAGGGACACCGGCCTCGACGTCTCCAAGGACAAGATGGTGCTCCAGCGCCTCAAGGAGGCGGCGGAGAAGGCGAAGATCGAGCTCTCCAGCACCATGGAGACCGACATCAATCTGCCCTTCCTCACGGCGGACGCGTCCGGGCCCAAGCACCTCAATGTGAAGCTCTCCCGCGCCAAGTTCGAGTCGATGATCGACGATCTGGTCGAGCGCTCCCTCGAGCCCTGCCGGAAGTGTCTCAAGGACGCCGGTCTCGATCCCAAGGAGCTGAACGAGGTGGTCCTGGTGGGGGGCTCCACCCGTATCCCCAAGGTCCAGGAGGCGGTGAAGCGGCTGTTCGGCAAGGAGCCCAACCGCACCGTCAACCCGGACGAGGTGGTGGCGGTGGGCGCGGCGGTTCAGGCCGGCGTGCTCTCGGGCGAGGTGAAGGACATCCTCCTGCTCGACGTCACCCCGCTCTCGCTGGGCGTGGAGACTCTGGGCGGAGTGATGACCAAGCTCATCGACCGGAACACCACCATTCCCACGCGGAAGTCGGAGACCTTCTCCACCGCCGCCAATGGACAGACCACCGTCGAGATTCACGTGCTGCAGGGTGAGCGCGAGATGGCGGCGGACAACCGCAGCTTGGGGAGGTTCCATCTGGCCGGGATTCCTCCGGCGCCGCGCGGTGTGCCTCAGGTCGAGGTGACCTTTGATATCGACGCCAACGGCATCCTGAACGTCAGCGCCAAGGACAAGGCCAGCTCCAAGGAGCAGAAGGTCACCATCTCCCACTCTTCCGGCCTGGCGAAGGATGAGGTGGAGAAGATGGTCGCCGACGCCAAGGCGAACGAGACCTCCGACAAGAACCGCCGCGAGTTGATCGAGGTGAAGAACCGGGCCGAGAACCTAATCTACCAGATGGAGAAGCTGCTCAAGGAGAACAAGGAGAAGCTGGCGGCGGAGACCGTCACCAATCTGGAGAACGGGATTCAGCAGCTGAACACCGCCCGGGAAGGTCAGGACAAAGACGCGATCCAGGCGGCGGTTCAGACGCTGGAGTCGGCCAGCCACAAGGCGGCGGAGGAGCTGTACAAGGCGGCCAGCGCCGCCGCACCCGGGGACGGGGGCGCTGCCCCGGGGGTCCAGCCGGAAGCCGATCCCTCCGCTGGGCCGGGCAGCCAGGCCACGCCGCAGAAGGAGGACGTGGTGGACGCGGAGTTCCGCACCTCCTAGGTCCATTGTTTCAGCGGTTTGCCCGAGAAGGGCCGGGGTGTCTCGTCCCGGCCCTTCGTTTAGGAATCGGTGGTTGCCTAGAACAACCCACAACCCGCGCGCAGCCCTCTCCGAGAATGCAGCGTGAGCGGATCGACCCCAATACCGACGGCATCTCCAACTCCGGCGTCGGTGGAGGACGTGCGGCGATCCCGGCGACCCCGCGTCTGGAACACACCTTCCGCGGTCGTGTCGATGGTGGGGGGATTGGTCGGCATCGCCGCGACAGTGCACCTGGCGCTATCCGGCTTCGTCACCTCGCCCGCCCG
>JBGTHI010000186.1:0-4699 GCA_041746295.1 Myxococcaceae bacterium | reverse complement strand
GCGGCCAGCGCGAAGGCCGGCAGACGGAAGGCGGTGGAAGCGCCGGTCCAGCCCAGGGTTTGATGAAACAGCGCGTGCGAGAGACCGAACAGCGTCTTCATCAACACCGGATGCTCGTGGTTGATTCCGAAGAACCGGACGATGCTCGCATCCTGAAGCGCTTGGGCCGGCGAATCGAGGAGGAGGGACAACCAGCCCGCGTAGGAGCGCGCGGCGGCGAAGTAGACACTCTCGTCACGCACGAACCCCACCGCGCGCTCGGTGGCGAATAGGGCGATGAAGCTGCCCAGCCAGAGCCCGAGGGTGAGGGCGCGATCTCTCCACCGTTCGGTCACGGTGTGCCTCCCGCGGGTGGCGGTGAGCCGTAGAGCCGCCAGCTCAAGCAGAGCTCGCGCGACTCGGGGTTTTCGGTTTGCACGGTCAACCGGACCCCATGAGCGCCGCCGGGTAGGAGCCGTTGCTCGATGGTTTGCAGCCCCTCTTCGCCCGGTGGGAGCGAGATCGAGGCGAGAGCGGCGGCCCCCTCAAGGGTGATCGCCACCGGCCGGAGCGCCGCCTCCCGCTTCGCGGCATGCTCCCAGAAAATTCCCACGTCCACGCGGACGCTGGCCGCGATCGAATCCTCCGGCAGTGTCAGCACCAACCGAGCGGGCGCGGGAGGCGGATGAACCCAGAGACATTGAAGCGGTCGGAACCGGACCTCGTGCCATTCCGGCCCTTGCACGAAGGCTCCACCCGGACAGCTGATCCGGCCGCCATCCGCGGTGCAGGGGCCGGACTCGAATCCGGCCCCGTCGAGCGAAACCGAGGTGAGGGCCGGCGTTCCGTCCGTGGAGGAGATGAGCGGCGGCCGGTAGCGCTCGTTGCGGAAGCGCTCCAGCCGGAACGTCCCGAAGCTCCGAGGAGCACCTTCGGAGCTCCGACCCGGTCTAAAATGCTCCTGGAAGGCGTCCCCGTTCGCTCCGGGAAGCTCGGGTTGGGAGAGCAGCCAGATCCGCGGATGGGTTTCCAGACTCTCCTTCTCCGAGCCGAGGTACCCCACCACCGGAAGCCCGGGCGGCGCGTCCAGGCGCGCCCGCTCGGTCCACCAAGGGAAGAGGAGCAGCACGTCGCCCGGACGCGCCTCGTTGGCCAGCTGCTTCGCCACTGCCGCGCGGTCTGCGGGAGTGGGTAGATGGTGTGGAAGGCGCAAATAGAAGAGCCAGGCGGCGATGGCGGACGAGAGCAGCAGCAGCGCTTCGAGCCAGCGCAGGCTCCGCATGCGTCAGGACTTGGACAGGCGAATCCTCTGCTCGCTCTTCTCGCGGCAGAAGTTGTCGAAGGTGGAGTCGCCGGCGGCGAACGAAGGGGTCCAGGTCGGATACATCGCGCAGCGGGGGTCCAGGCAGTGGTGCAGGTCCCAGAGCCGGCCGAGCTGATGCATCGCCTGGCGGGTGACCCACTTGAGATCCTCACCGAGTCCCTTGCTTCCGGCGATCGACAGGAGCGCGCGGTCCTTTCCATACTGCGCGTAGCCGTGGGTCGGCGTCTTGCCGGTGACGAAGGTCCTGTCTTGAAGCTTCCGCGAGGTCAGATAAAGCGTCTTGTCGTCGGGATAGGCTTGGACCGACGGAAGGGCTGCGAGCAGCTTGGGTCCATCGAACGGCTCTTCGAAGCCCCCGGGCAACTCCACCAGGCCGGAGTGCTCGCACCCGACGCCGAACGAGGCGTAGAGGCCGTCGCGAAACTTTGCGACCTCCTTCGGTTCGAACTCATCGAGCGTGGCAATCCGGATCACCTAAAATTCTCCTGGGCGCTTGGATCAGCGCTTCTTGCCGGTGTTCGGCACCTTGGCCGCGGCTTTGGCCCACTTGGCGGGCGCCGATGCGGCAGCCGCCGGGGCCTTGGGCTTTTTGGGGGCTGCCTCGACCGGCTCGGGCGGTCTTACCTTTGGCGGGCGCCCCCGTTTTTTGGGAACCTTGGGCAGCTCCGCCCCGGGTGGCTTGGGCTTTGGCGGGCGGCCCCTTTTCCTTGGAGCCTGGGGAGTCGAGGGAGCCTGGGGAGCTGGGGGAGCGGCTTGCGCCTCCGGCTCCGTTACCTCGTCATCCGAGTTGCTGGCCGGAGTCTCGAGCGGCTTCTTGCGTGGACGGCCTCGCGTCGCCGCAGGCTTGGCCAGCTTGGTGGGCGTGTCCTCCGACTCCACCGCCCTGCCCTCTACCTCGGTGTCGTCTTCGCCGTGCGGCTCGTCTCCGGGGGGGAGCTCCAGATCATCGACCACCGCCAGCAGCGGATCGTCGAGGTCCATCTCAGCGTCATCATCCAAGCTGGGAAGTCGAAACTCCTCCGCCGTGCGCTTGGGCCTCTCTTTACCGGGGGGAAAGAGGATCACGTCGACCGTGTCCTCCGCGTCGGCTGGATCGATCTTCAGTGAGGCGGCGATCTCCTCCACCAGCAGATGGCGGGCGTTGTCGTAGAGTTCGCGCTCCTTGGCAGGGAGGGGCCGGAGCTCCGAGAGGACTTGCAGCCCCTTCACCACCTCGGCCAGCCCCATCAGACCACCCTGAGACATCCGCTCGACATTGGCGCGTGCGCGCTGCTTCCAGTCCAGGTTGGCCTTGTCGCTGTCGGAGCGGAGGAACTCAAAGATTCCGTCGACCTGCGTCGAGTCGCCGACTTTTCGCAGCCCGATCGAGACGACTTTCGCCTCGGGGACCATCACAACCGCATTGTCCTCTTCGCGCTTGAGGGTGACGAACATCAGTCGCTGGCCGGCGATGTCCTTGGACTCGACCGCGGTCACGCGGCAGACGCCCTGGTTGGGGTAGACCACGCGGTCGCCTACCGCGAGGGTCAATCGCGCCGCCGCCGCCGGATCTGTCATTCACCCACCGATGGAGCCTGAAGCCTGGAACGGTCCGTCACGGCCTTCGGTTCGTAGCACCACCCCCTTGATGACGCTACGATTTTTCAGATTCCAAGGCCGATGCAGACCGCTCGGGCGCTTCCTTCCACCACCCGGCACTCGTAGCCGTCCCGACAATCGGCGGGTTGATCGCAGCTCTGGAGGCAGGTGGAGTAGCTGCGCGGTGCGCCGGCGCCAGTGCCGCCAGTATTTCCGCTGGCAGCGGCGCGGACGCAGACGCTGCCATCGGGACAGGGTGTGACCTGAGCCGGGTCGCAGCCTTTGCTGCAGTAGCCGCCGGGCGCGTAGAGGTCGTTGATACAGCTTCCGCCGGGACAATCCTTCTGTGTGGTGCAGGCATCGCCAATCTGGGAGCCGCAGCCCACCACGGCCGACGTGCTCAGCAGTGCCCAGACCGCAAGTGGCCAGAACCGCTTTCTCATGCCGCCCTCTCTACCGCGAGGCGCGCCGAAACCGCTGTGGATTATGCCACTCGCCGGCCGTCCAGCATTTCTTGACGGTAGGAAGCTCGCCACGTATTTTCGGCCACCCAGTGGTAAGAAGTGGCAACAGGTGGCGGAAAGTGCCTTCCCAGCTCCAACCCAAGGTAGACCGTGTTTCGGGGCGTCTTCGAGCATCAGATCGACGCGAAGGGCCGAACGAGCTTCCCGGTGAAGCTCCGGGAGACCCTTGTCGGCGCCTACGACGAGCGGCTGATCATCACCACCGCACTCGACCCCTGCTTGCACGCCTACCCAATGAGAGAATGGGAAGCGCTCGAGAGCGCGCTCGCCAAGCGCAACCCGATGGAGCCGGGGGTGAAGACGCTGATGCGGCTCTACGTTGCCAGTGCGCAGGAATGCCCGATCGACAAGATGGGCCGGATTCTGGTGCCGCCCTCCCTGCGCGCGCACGCCGCGTTGGAGAAGGAAGTGGTCTGGGCCGGGATGGTCAAGGTCATCGAGCTGTGGAGCAAGGACGGCTGGCGCAAGGCGCAGGAAGATGCTCGCACCGAGGTCGATTCGCAAGACGTGATGCGGGTGCTCACCGAGCTTCGGCAGAGTTGATTTCCTAAGCAAGGAAGACGATTCATGGGTCAGTCGGTCGTGGTTCAAGTGGTTCAAGAGATGTGGGTAGAGAGGGCCGGCACGGCTGGCGTGGCCAACACTCAGGTCGCCACCTTGATGCCCGATCACGAGATCGGCGTTTGCGAGTGGAGCGAGCTGTCGCGGCAGTTCGACCGGTTGGAGCGCGCGAGCGTCGTCCGCTACGTGCTAGACTTCACCGACGTCTCGCATCTGGACTACCGGACCGTACGGCCCCTGGTGGAACGGGCGGAGCGGGCCCGCCAGCTCGGCGGCGACCTCAAGCTGGCCGGCCTGTCGCCCTATCTGATGGCCATCTTTCGCGTGGCAGGAGCCCACACTTCGTTCGAATGCTTCAAGGACCCGATCGAAGCGGGAGCCTCGTTCAACAGTTCTTGGGCCCGCTAGCCCGGATGTTTCACAGGGTGAGCGAAACGAGGTGCAGGATGATGACCGAGGAGGCGTGCTGATGCACGCCGCACGAGGGAAGAGCGAGCACGCCGTCCGCAGGCCGACAGACTGTCGCCGTAGTACTCACGCTGTGAAACATCCGGGCTGGCCCAAGCATGGAGTTCGTTCACCACACTGTCTTGCGGGAAGAAGTGGCGGCGCTGACACGGGCAGAGGAGGGCCGGATGCTGGTTGACGGGACGCTGGGGGGCGGTGGCCACGCGGAGGCGCTCTTGGAGCGCGGCGCGACGGTCATCGGCATCGACCGCGATCCCCGCGCCCT
>JBGTHI010000185.1:0-2016 GCA_041746295.1 Myxococcaceae bacterium | reverse complement strand
CGTGCGGATGATCCAACCTCCGACGCGCGAGGACCAGCCCAACTAGCCGCTTCTTGCCCGCGGCACTCGTTTGTCGCGGCGCAACGAGTAGAGAGCTCTCCACGGGTTGCTAGGGCAGGTTGAGGGGGCTTTGAATCACGCCCGCCGCGCCCTGCGATCCATCCGAGGCTGTGTCCAGCTTGCTCGACACACCATGCCCAAGGTGCGATGGAGATAGCTTGGCTTCATGCCGATGCCCGAAACGCACGAAGGCGACCATCCGGAACCGTCGAAGCGCAACTACCTACTGAATACAGACGGTTCCGGCACCGGGACCACCGAGAATCCAGCTCAAGGTGCAATCGGAGTCGTGCTCAGGGACCCCAACGGTTACCCAGTTGCTGAGATCTCCAAATGGATCGGACCCGTCATCAACACCGTTGCGGAGTATCAGGCTCTCATTGAAGGACTCAAGCTCGCCCGCAGTCGCAGAATCCAACGCGTCCGGGTGTTCCTTGACTCGGAGGTCGTGGTCGACCAGGTAAACGGCCGCGCGAAGGTTGGCAAGGAGCACATCAAACCCCTGCACACGGAAGCATGCTCCCTGCTCCAGGAGTTCCCCAACATCAGGGTTTCGTGGGTTCCGCGAAAATGGAATGCCGAAGCGGACGCGCTTGCAACCAAAGCCCTTCTTGATCGCTGACCGCAGCGGTGCAGACCTGTTCCCTACCAGGCCTGAACCATGGTCTTGACTTCCGCTTTCGCGTGGAGGCGAACGGCGGGCTCAGGCCACACTCGTGCTTCTGTGGACGAGCGGAAGCGACCGACGGCGCTCTCGCTCCCGTCGAGGAGCAGCAGAGCCTAGCCTCCGGCGCTTCGTGCGAGGAGGGACCTCTCCTGCGCTCGCCCGAGCGAGAGCGTCGGAGCGCCGACCGCTGCTTGGGCATGCCCGCTGCTCGAAGCTACGAGACGTGCCCCGATTGCGGAACCGCCCTTCCGTGAGGTCTCATGTACTCCTCCAGAGCAGCGTGATTCATGATCTGTGTCGGCCAGGCGAACGGCAGGCGAGTCGGCCAGATCGCGTCGCTCGCGTTGGTGTACTCAGTCTTCGGTAGGTAGTCGATCTGCACCGGCAACGCATGGGTGAACAGCTGCAGCACCACGTGGTTGATCGTTAGAGTCGCCAGCTGCGCCCGTGATACGTCTGGGTCCACGACCGCACCGTCTGGTTGCGTGAGATCGACGGCCTTGTAAGTGAAGTGCGCCAGGCTTGTGTCCGCGTGGTACGCCGCCACGGTGACCCGAGCAGAACCGGGAGGCTTGCGTGAAACCGCAAACACATGGTGGTCTCGCTCGGTGAAGACGCCCGATGGTTCAGGCCACTGGCTGAAGAGCAGGACCTTGAGGTACGTCCACGCGGCGAGGGCTGCCTGAGCGCGGTTCGAGACGATCCGTGGATTCGCTCGGATTAGCGGAGCGAGGTGCGGCTTGACGGCGTTCTCTAAGTCGCTCATCCACCCCGCATTGCATCGCTTGCACACGCACTTGACCGTTGCGGTGAAGGGTGGGGCCTTCCACTCCCGAGTTCCGCCGCCGGGTAGCTCCTGCGTGTGAGGGGCGACGACTCGCTTGTCGACGAGCAGATCTCGCATCCAGTCCGACCAGAGGTGCTCCTTGTTGAGATCGTCGGAATCGCAGAAGACACATCGCCGAGCGCGGGCCACCCTCGAACATGATGACCGCACCCGCCGAAACGCGGAGCAGCGGAAACGCTCGCCAGCGAGGGTGTCCCGCAAAGCGGCAGTCGCGACTGGCGCCGGCGTAGTCCGTTCAGCGAGAATGGGGCTCGAGATGGGGAGAACCAGCTTCACTCGTTGGGAGATTGACGCCATCCAGTCGTTGCTGCGGGAGGTGCGCCGGGCGGAGCGATCACGCCAGAAGACCTTGCGTGCGCGACTCCGCCGTCAGTTCGACTTCTACATCAGCGACTTTACGACCGACCAACAGGGCTTCGTCGCCGCTGATGTCGATGCGCTC
>JBGTHI010000184.1:0-5553 GCA_041746295.1 Myxococcaceae bacterium | reverse complement strand
TGCGGAGATGGCAGTTCGATACATGGCAGAACCTCCGATCTCCGTTTACGACGTTGCCAACATCTTGGTGTCGTGACGGCCTTCCTCTTTCGCTGGATCGAACGCGGGCTGTACGCTCTCAGAATCGCCGCTTGTGGAAGTTCAGGCTGTCCGAAGTCGATGAATGGTGCGGAGTCGCGGCACTGACCCACAAGGTGCTGCGATGAAGACGTTCGGGTTGACGTAGTCACGGCCTCAGGAGAGGTGTCGCATGGCACGATTGGCAGGTTTCCCAGAGGACACGTTCGCCGCGATGCAACATGTCCGCGAAACGGCGTTGGTACGCTTCGACAGCCTCTTCACCCCCGCCAGAGAACTCTGGAGCGCGCAAAACCTCAGACGATTCCACGCGCTGTTCGTCGAGCGGTTTGACGATGGTGAGGGGTCGTTTCTCGAGAAGTTCCGCAAGCAACTTGAGGGAGCGGATGACGACGTCTACCAACTCGCCGCTGAACTCTTGTACGTTCAGCAGTTCTTCACCAGCCTTGCCGGTCAGGAAAAGAAGGTCGAGAACGTGCGGACGGTTCTCGGGTGGTCCACACACCCTGCCCCGGTTCCGGAATGGGCCGTTGCAGGAGTGAAGCGGGGACTCGCCGGCGATAGGAGCTTCAATCAGCACCGCCCGTTCCATCTGGCATGGCTGAATGAGTTTCTGATCCACTGGCAAGGCCTCCCCGAGGCGGATCGCCGCGGGCTCCTCGAAGATCCGTGGCGCTTCGCCCAGACCGTACGTGGAGTCGAGTTCTCGCGCGGTGCCCACCAGCCGATGCGGGAGGCCTGGCTCTACCTAGTCTTCCCCGACGCCTTCGAGAATATCTCGTCGAGAAAAGACAAGAAGCTCATTCGAGAAGCGTTCAAGAGTCGACTCGCTGATGGCCCAACGGACAACATCGATGCCGACCTTCTGACGATCCGTAAGAGCCTCAGCGCTTCGGAGGGTGAGGGATTTCACTTCTACCGCTCGCCCTTTATCGAGCAGTGGCAAACAGAGCGGAAGAAGACCGAGAGTGAAGACGGAGGCGTGATAACGAAGTTGAAGGGCGCATTTCCGAGCAGCTCACCCGCTCAGAATCAGCCTGCATCAGGCCCCGCTGCTAACCTCGACGGCCTCAAGCAGATCGGTGCGGACCTCTTTCTGGATCCGCCCGAAGCGCTCCGAGCATGGGCAGACCTGCTCCTGGATAGCCGCCAGCTTATTTTTCAGGGTCCGCCGGGTACCGGCAAGACGTTTATCGCTCGGAAGCTTGCCGTGGCGGTCGCCGGTGATGGGGACAGAGTCGAGCTTGTCCAGTTCCACCCGTCCTACGCTTATGAGGATTTCGTCGAAGGGTATCGCCCGACGGGAGCCGGAACCTTCGCTCTCCAGCCCGGCCCCGTAAAGCGTCTCGCAACGAGAGCGTCGAATGCTCCAGACGAACGCTTCGTCCTTCTAATCGACGAAATCAATCGAGGAAACCTGGCGAAAGTATTCGGCGAACTGTACTACCTGCTCGAGTATCGCGACGACGCTATTACACTCCAGTATTCGCAGGAAGCGTTTCGCCTCCCACCGAACATCTTCATCGTTGGCACCATGAATACAGCCGACCGATCGATCGCCTTGCTCGACATGGCCCTGCGACGGCGCTTCCGATTCGTGGATCTCCTGCCTGAACACCCTCCGCTGAAGGGCGTCCTCAAGAGGTTCCTCCACAGAAAAGCACCTGACATGTCGTTTCTCTCCGATATGCTCGACGAAGTCAACCGCCAACTCAATGACCCTCACGCTTCGATCGGACCGAGCCATTTCCTTGTGAAGGACACGCGCACGTTGACCGAAGAGAAGGCGGAGATCATCTGGAACCACTCAATCCTGCCCGCGCTTGCCGACAGATTTGTCGACATGCCGGACGAACTGAAGCGGTTCGCATATCAAGCGGTTCGGAGCCGGACAGCTCCTGATGACTCCGTCGCAGCGGCGGTTCCGGCCGTCGAAGACGCTGAGGACGATGACAGTGCGTCGCCTGGCACTAACTGAGTTCAAGACTCAGCCGGCGGTTGCACTCTCGGTGAACGAGCGCGACACCATCCGACGCCTGCATCCCGGAATCCGGATCGAGCCGACGCTGGGGTCCGAGGGCCGCTACGACCTAACGCCCGACCAACGGGTCGGGCTCGTCTGCTTGCCTACCCTGGTCATCGAAGTGCGTCCCAAAGTGCCGATGTCGTCGGTACTATTCCTCCTATCGTACGCGTGCGACGCGGCGTCCTGGTTCGAGCAGCAACCCGAGTTCTCCCGGGACCTTGATCTTGTCGAGATGCTTGCGATCATGCTGGCCAGGATGGTCGAGCAAGCGACCAGGCGTGGGCTCTTGAACGGCTATCAGTGCGAAGATGAGGCGCTCCAGGCGCCGCGCGGTCGTATTCTGTTCGATGAGCAAATTCGCCGCCGGCTGGGGATCTCACCGCCGATCGAGGTCCGACATGACGTTTTCACGTCGGACGTTGTCGAGAATCGGCTCCTGCTCGCCGCGCTTACAGCGATGGGCCGGATGCCTCTTCGCTCCGGCATCGCGAAGCGCGAACTCTTTAGGGCGGTGCGCCTGTTCGGCGGCGTGAGACGCCTGCAGTTCTCTCCCGCTGCAGTCCCGGACGTGCTTTTCACGCGACTAAACCGCCACTATCAACCGGCGGTCTCCTTGGCCATTGTTGTTCTTCGCTCCGCGTCCCTTGACCTCGGCGTTGGCGGTAATCGCGGCTCCGCGTTCCTAATCGACATGAACACGGCCTTCGAACGATTCGTGCGGAACACTCTCCGGGTTGCCCTCGGTGTCAGCGCGGCTAGCTTCCCAGATCGACCTCCTAAGACATACCTGGACCAGTCCGGAATCGTCCCACTCAAGCCCGATCTGTGCCTCCTCGACGACCGTCGAATCGTGTGGGTGGGCGACGCGAAGTACAAGCGCCTGCCGGTCGGCGGCTATCGGAACGCCGACCTGTACCAACTTCTGGCGTACACCGTCTCTCTGGAACTACCAGGTGGGACCCTCGTCTACGCTGCGGATGAAGGCGTGAGTGCGGCCGAGCATGTGGTCATGCAGGCTGGCAAACGACTGCGCGTGGTCGCGCTGGATCTGGTGGCACCTCGTTCCAAGGTCCTTCAGCAGATCGAAGCGCTCGCCGATGGAATGTTGTCAGCACGTGCGAAGCCCACACTTGTCTAGCGCCCTTCCCGAGCATCATGTGTGGGTATGACCGACTCGAAACGCTACTCCAACTCTATCGAGAACGTACTGACTCGACAGCCATTTGCGGAGCGTAGTTCGTCAAGTAGGTGCTGCGCCATCGAAGTGCGCTGCCCCATTCTTCGAATCAGGCCAGTGACTCCAAATCTTTGTTCAGCCGTTCGATTCCAAGCTCATGCGCGCCGGTCAGGGCGCCTCGCGCGAACCGCCGGCCGCTGGGGCTGCTGGACCGGGCCATTCCGAGCACGACTCGCCCGAAACGCTATCCCGACAGGAAACGGTGATCGTCCGATATCATCTGGGCCGTGGCCCTATCTGAAGCAGATACTCGAGCCAAGCTCATTGACCCGGCGATCTACGTCCGAGGCTGGTCGGAGGACCTGATTTGTCGGGAGACGACGCTTGGAGCGGTCGAGATCGTCGCAGGCAAGGCGCGTCGACGTTCGGGCGGACGCACTGACTACACCCTCCGCGTTCGCGTCAGCACCGACGCGCAACCGGTCGCCGTCGCGCTGCTCGAAGCCAAAAAAGATACGCTGCCGCCTGGGCATGGCCTGGACCAGGCAAAGGGCTACCTCCGCGCATCCCAGCACAACGTCCAGTTCGTGTTCTCCTCGAATGGCCATCTGTTCGTGGAGTTCGACCGCTCGACCGGCATGACGACGCAGGCGAGGCCGATTTCGGAGTTTCCGTCGCCCGAAGATCTGCGTGCGCGCTACGAGAAGATTATGGGCTTCTCGCTCGAGGAGCCCATTGCCAAGCCGCTGCTCGCGCGCTATGTCGGCGGCGAGGGTCAGCGGCGCTATTTTCAGGACGCGGCCATTCGAGCAGTGTTCGAGAAAGTCGCGAGCAGTGCCGCGCAGGGCCGGCCGCCACGTGCCCTCTTGTCGCTCGCCACTGGGACGGGCAAGACATTCATCGCGTGCCATCTGCTGAAGCGGATCGCTGACGCAGGGCAGTTGAAACGCGCGTTGTTTCTCTGCGACCGCGACGAGCTGCGCACTCAGGGCCTTAAGGCCATGCAGGGCGTGTTTGGCGCTGACGCCGCTGAGGTGTACGAGGAAGACGGAGGGCGCAATCACGCGAAGAATGCCCGCGTCCACATCGCCACTTACCAGACTCTCGGCATCGATCGCGAAGGCGGCGACCCCTCGTTCCTCTTCCGCCACTATCCGGAGAACTACTTCTCGCACATCGTCATCGACGAGTGCCACCGCTCCGCATGGGGGAAATGGTCCGTCGTGCTCACCCGGAACCCGAACGCCGTGCAGATCGGCCTCACGGCGACGCCGCGCCAGATCGAGTGCGACGAGAACACGAACGAAGCCAAGGCGGATGCGGAGGTGACCGCCGACAACCTCAAGTATTTCGGCGAGCCGGTGTACGAGTACGGCCTGGCGCAAGCGATGGAGGACGGCTACCTCGCTGCGTGCGAGATCCAGCTCGCCCAGGTGAACCTCGACGCCACCGGCATCACTGCGGCCGACATCATCGCGCGCAACCCGCGCAACGCGAACACCGGCCAGCCGCTCAGTGCCGCGGAAATAGCGGCAGCCTACGAGAAGACCGACTTCGAATCGAGCCTCCTCCTGCCGGACCGGGTTAACGCGATGTGCTACGACCTATTCTCCCAGCTCCTCGCCAGCGACCCGGCGCGCGGCCCGCTCCAGAAGACGATCATCTTCTGCGCCCGCGACCGCCACGCCGACGATGTGACGGCGGCGATGAATAATCTGTATGCCCATTGGTGCAAGCAGAAGGGGGTCGCGCGCAAGGATCCCTACGCGTTCAAGTGCACCGCGGCGGGCTACGGCAACGACGCCCTGCCGGATTTTCGGGGCTCGGCCTCGTCGCACTTCATCGCGGCCACGGTGGAACTGCTCACGACCGGAGTGGACGTGCCAGGCGTGCGAAACATTGCGTTCTTCCGTTACATGAAGAGCCCGATTTCGTTCTACCAGATGATCGGCCGCGGCACGCGCATCGACGAACCGACGGGCAAGTTGATGTTCACCGTGTACGACGACACCGGGGCGACGCGACTGTTCGGCATGCCGTTCGTCTCGCCCCCAAAGGGACCTGAAGGGCCGGGAGGCCCGCCGGGCCCAGGTGGGGGCGACGGCCCGGATCCGCCGCCACCGCCGATTCCGCCCGTCATCGTCGACGGCTTCGAGGTAACGGTGAACAGTCTCGGTCAGTACATCGTCGCCCCCGTCGGTGGTCAGGCGATGCCGGTTGCGATCGACGACTACAAAGCTGGCATCTCGGCGCGGTTGATCGCTGAATGCCC
>JBGTHI010000183.1:0-9242 GCA_041746295.1 Myxococcaceae bacterium | reverse complement strand
GAGATCCTGGAAGGGGAGATCTCCCTAGGGCGTTCGCCGCTGCGCGTTTCGCTGGCCTCGGGCCGACATCTCTTGCGCCTGCGCTCGGCGGACAAAGGGATCGACGTCACCCGCACCATCGACATCAAGGCGGGACGTGAGAACGAGGAGCGGATCCGAGTGGGCAAGGGACAGGTGCAGCTCACCGCGCCGGCCGGGGCGCGGGTGGAGGTCGACGGCCGGAAGATCGGCACCGCGCCGCTCGACCCGTTCCCGGTCTACGAAGGCAGCCACAAGATCGTGGTCTGGGTGGGCAAGGCGAAGTGGCAGCAGCCGTTTCAGCTCCAGGCCGGGGAGAAGATGTATTTCACCGTGCAGAAGGAGTAGCCGGACCCGACCCCTGACTCGAACTTCGCGAGTTCCTACCGAAGGCTCTTGAAGCGAATTTTTTTTCGAGCCTGTAAGCTTTTCCGGGTCTTCGGGTACATAGGGATATGACCCTTTCTCGAATTCTCTCCACCGCAACCCTCCTCTCCCTCCTCTGCATCGAAGCCGCGGCCCAGTCTGAGGCGGGCGGTGCCAGGCGACCGACCTGGGCCGTCGCGCTTCCCGCGCAGACGAAAGTTCGTCCGAGCAACACCCTCCCCCCGGGGCAATCGTCGGTCGCCCTCTCCTCCGCGCGAGGCGAATGTGAGGCTTTCCAGATCGCCGCCCTCGGCGGTCAGGTCACCCTCATGGCTTCGGCGCTCAATGGACCCGGGCGGCCGCTGACTGCCAAGCTCTACCGGGAAGCGTTTGTGCCGGTGCCCACCGCTTCCAACAGCGAGGGGAGCACCGGCTTGTGGCCCGATCCGCTCGTGCCGCTGGATGACCCCGCCTTCGCGCGCTTCGATTGGTCCAAGACCGCCGCCCAAGTACCCTACGTCGCCTATGTCGAGCTCTGCGTCCCCCGCGGCCAGACCCCGGGCGACTACCGGGGCTCGGTGCGAGTCAGCGCCGTGGGACGACCCGACGTCACCCTTCCCATAACCCTCAAGGTTCGGCCCTTCGAGCTGCCTGCCACCTCCACGCTGCCCAATACTTTTGGCATGTCCGTCTACAGCATCGCCAACGGTCACAAGCTGGAGGGGACCTCCGCCCAGGCCAAGGCGCTAATGGTCAAGTACGCGCAGGCGCTGCTGCGCCATCGGGTGAGTGCCCACGGCCTGACGATGGAGCCGCTGCCCACGACCACTTTTGGAGGGCGGCTCCGGGTCGACTTTCGGGAGTTCGATTCCCTCTTCGGCGAGCTCTTGGGCGGTTCATCGGCGCTGCAGGGGGCGCGGATGACCACCTTTCAACTCTTCGACAACACCTTCACGTCTTTTGAGCAGCAGACAGCCTACTGGCAACAGATCCGGGATCACTTTCGGCGGCGCGGCTGGAACCAGAAGCTTTTTTTCTATGCGGGGGACGAGCCGAAGCCCAAGGACTACGCGGAGGTGGCGGCCCGGGCGGCTCGCGTCCGCGCCGCGGGGGGGCCAGAGGCGCTGATCACCACGCCCTACTTCGAGGAAATTGCCAACGCGGCGGACATCCTGGCGCCGAACATCAACTGCTACTTTCCCAGACCGGATCAGTTGGAGACCTGCGCTTCGATCCTGACCATCGACCAGCTGCGCGCAGAGGTCTCACCCGAGACCGAGCTCTGGTGGTACCAGAGCTGCCTGGCCCATGGCTGCGGCAGCGGGCCGTTCGAGGACCCGGCGATCGAAGCGGCCTTCAAGGGATGGGCCTCTTACATGATCGACCATTCCTCGCTCCGGAACCGGGCGATGGGACCCCTGGCGTTCCTGTCCGGTATCGGCGCCGAGCTCTATTTCGACACCGTTTTCGGCTTCAACGTGGTGACCAGAAATCCCTGGAAGGAGGGGCTCTTCGACTTTGGCGGCAATGGGGATGGCACTCTATTCTATCCAGGCTCGCCCGCACTCACCGGCCAGGCTGCGGACGCTCCGGTCGAGTCGCTGCGCTTGAAGCACCTTCGAGACGGCCTAGAGGACTACGAGTATCTGAAGCTTCTGCAGGCACGTGGGCAGAATGCCCTGGCGCAGCAGGTGGTCCGCCGTTGGACCCGATCCGCGTATCAGATCACCGAGGACCTCTCGGCCTGGAACGCGGCGCGCGAGGTGGCAGCGTACGCGCTGAGTCGCGCGCGGTAGCGTTGGCTGCTACCTGACAACCACCGACTCGAACCCTCCTGCGCGACCACTCCACCTACTTCCCCCCCTTCTCCTTCACCTCACCCGCCCCCTGGATCTCGTCGGAATTGGAGATCGAGTAGCGGACCAACGCCCGCAGCACCCGGTTGCGCTTCACATTGCCCAAAATGGTCTTCAAATCTTCGTAGACGGTGGGGTCATTGATCAGCAGGCCCAGAGAGCCCTGCCCCGCCGCCACCTTGCCGGTGATCTTCTTGATGTCGTTGGCGGCATCGCCCAGATCCTTTATTAGATTTCTTGAATCCCCGTAGACCAGCTGGTGCACGGCGCTCTGCGGCGTCTTCTTGGCGTCGTGAAGGATGCCCGAGAGCTCCGAGGCTGCCTCGCCCAGCTCGGTGAAGGCCCGGCCGGTCTTCTTGTCATAGAGGATCGCGTGGATCGCCCCCTCGCCGTTGTTGACCGCGCCCAGAATCCCTTCCGCCTCTCGCAGCGCCCCATCCAGCCGAACCGAGGCGCGGGAGGCCTGGTGTACCGCGATCTTCGCATCCTGGGCGGCCTGCTTGTCGGTGAGCAGCATCTGAACCATGCCTCCCCCGGTCCGCGCATCCCTTGCCAGAGCACCCACCGATTTGAGCGTCCCGAGGATGTCATCCCGAACTTTGGAGTCGGTGTACTCGGAGACCGCCTTGCGCAGATCGCGGGAGATGACGACAGCGTTCTCCACGATCTCGCCCGATGACTTGAGCAACGCGCCGATATCGCCGCTGCTGCCGCCGGCGATCTCGCCCTTGTCTGACACCTCCGCCTTCTCGGCAGAGCCCAGGGTGATGTCGATCGCCTTGTCACCCAGAACACCGCGGTTGGAGAGCTTGGCCACCGAGTCCTCGCGGATCCGATCGGCGAAGACGTCGGAGATCTCCATCTGGACGCGGATCCGGCGATCCTTGGGGTCCGGGTAGAAGGAGATCGACGAGACCACGCCGACATCCAGACCGCCCAGCCGCACCGGCGAGTCCAGCTTCAGGCCATCCACGTTCTCGAACGAGGCGTAGTACTGGTTCTGCTTGTCGAAGAGCCGGTTCTCCTTGCCGATGATGAAGATCACCAGCGCGCCGAGCGCCAACGCCGCCGCCAGGAAGATTCCTGTGCGGATGACGAAACGCCGCTCTTTGCCGGAAACACTCTCTTTGCTCATTCGCTCGCCCTGTTCTTGTTCTGCCGGGTCGCCCGGGCGTCGAGGAACGCCCTCACATCCGGGTTGGACGACTTGCGCATCTCATCGACCGTTCCCGCCTGGACGATCCGCTTCTTGGCCAACATCGCGATCCGATCCGACACCCAAAAGGCGCTCTCCATATCGTGGGTGACCACGATCGAGGTGCAACCCAGCTTCTCCCCCATCGACACGATCAGCTCGTCGATCATCCGCGTGCTGATCGGGTCCAACCCGGTGGTCGGCTCGTCCCAGAGGATCACCTCCGGGTCGGTGGCGATCGCGCGCGCCAACCCCACGCGTCGCTTCATCCCGCCAGAGAGCGCGGAGGGGCGCATCTCCTCGATGCCTTTGAGATTCACCACGTCCAGCTTCTGTGCCACCCGCTCCCGCACCTCGTTGTCGTCCATCTCCGGGAAATGCTCCCGAAGGGGATAGGCAATGTTCTCGCCCACCGACAACGAATCGAACAGCGCCGAGCCCTGGAAGACCATCGCAACCTTCCGCCGCACCTCTAGGAAATCCTCCTCGCGAAACTTGGTGAGATCTTGTCCCTGGAAGATCACCCGGCCTTCATCGGGCTGCATCAAGCCGATCAGGCACTTGAGCAGCACGCTCTTGCCGGTGCCGGAGCCTCCGATGATGGTGAGCGTCTCTCCCTCCCGCACCGACAAACTGAGGTCGCGGTAGATCTCCTTAGGCCCGAACGCCTTGCTCACTCCCTCGAAGCGGATCATGTCCCCACCCCGGTCGGGCCGAGCGAACTCGTGGGTGCTTCGCCTCTTGGGCAGGGGTTTGGGAGAGGAAGTCACAGGGATAGAAGCAGCTTGGTGAGAAAGAAGTCGGCGAGACAGACGGTCACCGAGGCGATTGCCACCGTCTCGGTGGTGGCCCGGCCCACGCCTTCGGTGCCCCCCTCGACGTGAAACCCCTTGTAGCAGCCGACCACCGAGATGATTAAGCCAAAGACCGCCCCTTTGCAGACACCGGAGAGGAAGTCCGACAACTCGATCGTCTCGACCACCGATCGGTAGAACTGATCGAACGGGATCCCGTACTCTAGGCGCACCACCGCCGACCCGGAGACCAGACCGAAGAGGTCGGCCAGGATGGTCAGCGCGGGCATCACCACGAAGCAGGCTAAGATCCGGGGCGAGGCCAGCTTCTTCACCGGGTCGGCCCCCAGGGCGCGGATCGCATCGACCTGCTCGGTCACCGTCATCGAGCCGAGCTCGGCGGCGATGCCCGAGCCGATGCGACCGCCCACCGTCAGGGCGGTAAGGACGGGCGCCAGCTCACGGAACAGCGTCAGCGAAACGACCTTCCCCACGCTGTGCTGGATACCAAAGCGGGCCAGGAAGAAGGCGAACTGCAGGGAGATCACCAGCCCCGCGAAGATCGCGGTCAGGCTGGCGATCGAGAGGGAGCGGATCCCCAGCACCTCTACCTGGTAGGCGATCGCGCTGGGGACCAATGGGCGGGTGAAGCCGCGTCGCACCGCCCGCCCCAGAAGCACGCCCATGCCGCCCAGCGTCTCGATGCCATGGTTAAGGCGATCGCGGAAAGGGAGAATCGACTCCAGCTCCTCACGAATCTCCTGCAAGGGGGAGTGGACCTGAGTCGTCTCGCCCTCGCCTTCGCCTTCGTCTGGGGGGGGGGAGGAAGCACTCAAGGGCGCCGCTCCGCGTGGAACGCCTTGAGCACCTGCTCGAAGACCGGCCGCTGGGAATCCCCCCGGTCCACCGGCGAGAGATAGACGAAGTCGTGGACGCAGCCGTCCTTCTTCATCACCACCATGTCCAGACCCACTGGAATGCCATCGAGCTTGGCCACATAGCGCGAGCGCAGCGCCTCGCGCCCATCGAGCATCAGGGTCTCGGTCTGTTTGTTTTCGCGGTCGGTGAAGCCCAGCAGGAGATGTTGGGTCAGCACCTCCAGCGGCGGGTCCTCGTGGTTCTCACAGGTGGCGTTGACCGCGATGGAGTGCGCCTTGTCGTCCGAGACATAGGCCAGGTCGTTGCCCGACAGCTTGAGCTGCCGCCAGCCGGCAGGCGGCGCGGCCACCCGGTAGCGAACATCACCCTTCGAGAAGTAGCCGTCCTTGAGCCCGTGACTGCAGCTCGCCAAGCCCAGCAAGCCCCAAACGAAAAGTGGCGTGAGCGTCCCGAAGCGAAGCATAGGCAGCATGCGCGCACCCTAGCCTCAGGTGCGAGCTGAACCCACAAAATTGACTCTATACACCTGTTCAGTCTATTGAAGTTGGCAGTCCAAGTGTCCGAAGGAGGCGCGCCGAATGGAAGAGCTCACTGATCGCCAGCGGGAGATCCTCAACTTCATCGTCAAGGAAACGGAGGGTCGCGGCTTTCCGCCTACCATCCGCGAAATCGGGGAGGAGATGGACATCCGCTCCACCAACGGCGTGAACGACCATCTCAAGGCGCTGGAGCGGAAGGGATACCTTCTGCGGGGGGAGCAGCAGAGCCGGTCGCTGGTGCCGACCAAGCGGGCCCGCTTGGTGCTCGGGTTGGGATCGCGCAAGGACCCCAAGATGATCGACGTTCCGCTGCTCGGCCAGGTTGCCGCCGGCGTTCCCCTGCTCGCATTGGAGAACGCCGAGGATTCGGTCCGGATCGACAGCTTTCTCCTGGGAGGGCACGGCCGCGAGGTGTTCGCGCTCCGGGTCAAGGGCGACTCGATGATCGAGGACGGCATCTTCGACGGCGACTACCTGTTCGTGCGCAAGGCGCCCTCCGCCTCCCCGGGCGAAATCGTGGTCGCGCTGATCGAGGACGAGGCGACGGTGAAGCGCTACTACCCGGAGAAGGACCGGATCCGTTTCCAGCCGGCCAACTCCGCGATGGCGCCGATCTACGTCTCCCGAGCGGAGTTCCGGCAGACGATGATTCTGGGATTGGTGGTCGGGATCTACCGGCAGCTGCCGGGCGGCAAGGCATAGGACGCTCAACGGCGCTCACGTGGGTGAGGCCCCGGCGTCCGGGCAATGCGAAAGGTGCCAGATCGTTATCGCTCGATGACCAGGTCGCTGGTTGGCCGCGAGCAGCAGATGAGAATCATACCGGCGTCGATCTCGCGCTGCCGAATACCGCCAGCGTGGGTCATCTCCACTGTGCCTGCAAGCAGCTTACTCTTGCAGGTGCCGCAAAGGCCTTTGGTACACGACGATGGCAGCCGCATACCCGCCTTCCGGGCCGCCTCCAGTACGAAGGTGTTCGCGCCACAGGCCACCTTGCGCCGCGACTTGGTAAACTCGACGCTGAACGTCTCCGCGGTGGCGGGCTGCACGTTCGCCGCTGCCGGCTTGTCGGAGGGGCAGATCGTGAGCTCCGCGAAGTCGAAGCTTTCTTGGTGGTAACGCGCGCTATCGAACCCCACCTCGGCGAGCATGCCTCGAACGGCCGCCATGTACGGCTTTGGCCCGCACGTGTAGATCTCCCGTTCGAGCAGGTCAGGCGCTATCAGCTGCAACATCGGCGGGCTCAGCCGGCCGACGTAACCACCCCAACGCTCGCGGGGATCATGGGGATCATTCGCTTCGCAAATTGAGACCAGGCGGAACAGAGGGTTCTCGCGATCCATCAGTGCGAGTTCGTCTCTGAAGATGAGATCCGCAGGGCTGCGCGCGCTGTGGACGAACAGAATGTCCGCATCGCTGGCGACATCGCGGTGAGCCCGGGTCATGGACATCAAAGGGGTAATCCCGCTGCCAGCCGAAAGAAACAACAGCTTTCGCGCAGGATTGTCGACGCAGGTGAATTCACCCATAGGCCCTAGCGCTTTCACCTCCATGCCTGCCTTGAGGTTATCGTGCAGCCAGTTGGATACGGGCCCACCCCGTACGCGCTTGACTGTGATCGAAATCAGGTCAGGGCGCGTCGGCGTGGAGGCGAGGGTGTAACAGCGGTTGATCCGTGCACCCCCGACTTCGAATTCGAAGGTCAGGAACTGGCCGGGTTTGTAGCTGAACAACCTCGGCGCCGGCGCGCTGAAGACGAAGGTCTTCACGTCGTGGGTCTCGTCCCGAACGGCGCGGCAGACCAGCACGCCGTCTGCATTCTGCCAGAGGGGAGGCGCTCCAGGCGAGGGGGGCGCAATGAGGTCTTGGGTGAGCATCAGACGAGGTGTGCCGCCAAACGACTGATGTACCACGTGCAGAACTTCTCGACCAACCCCTCGGTATAGGGGGAGTAGGGGCCGGGTTCGTAGGCGGGGCTGCTCACGCCGGCCTGGGCGATTCCGACCAGACTTGCATCCTGCGCGTTGGTGGCGTCCCAGACGGCGGTCAAGTTATCGAGGTTGTAGTCCACCCCTTCCACCGCGTCCTTGTGCACCAACCATTTGGTGCGGACGAGCGTCTTTTCGGGGCTGAGCGGAATCGCGGAGAAAGTGACGATGTGGTCACTCATCAAGTGATGCCAGGAGTTCGGCTGGGTCCAGAACGACAGGCCCCCGAATTTCGCCTCCTTGAACCCTCCCAGCAATTTTCGCGAGGCGACCTTCGTGTCCAAGGTCTGGCTTTCGCCATGATGATCAATGGGAAGGCGTTCTGTGCGGAAACCTGTTACCCGGTCGGCCAGGTGCTCGATTTCGCGCGAAGGCAGGCCCGTTGCTTCCCAGCGGCCGTGAAGGTCCGACACCATGCAACCGTAGCGATCCGCCTGCTCGCGCTCGGAGTCGTTCAGGGTCCTGGGTGAAAAGCCGAAGCCATAGGCGAACAGCGGAATGGTCAGCTCGGGATGGTTCGCCGAGCAGTGATAGCACTCGCGATTGTTTTCCAAGGTGAGCTTCCAGTTACCCGCCTCAATCAAATCCACGGCCTTGGCCACTTTGCAATTGGGGACGTCGTGCGGCTCGAGATAGGGCGTCATGTCACGCGCCAGGTCTTCGATGTCCGCGGGGGGGGCACCCGCCAGGCAGATGAATAGGAGACCGGCGATGGATCGCAGGTGAACGGGCTTCAGTCCACGACAACTTTTGTCGAAGTCCTCGCCCATATGATTGGCGAAAATCAGCTCACCATCGAGGCCATAGGCCCAGGCATGGTAACGACATACCAAGTTGCCGACCGTGGCCTTTGGCTCCTGCACCAGGCGCGCGCCTCGGTGGCGGCAAACGTTGTGGAAGGCGCGCACCTTCAGGTCGTCGCCACGGAGGACCAGCACCGAGGTCGGACCGATGTCCACGACCATGACATCACCCGGCTCTGGCACATCAGGCTCCACGCCAACACAAATCCAATGACGGCCGAAAATGATTTCTAGATCCGCCGCGAACACCTCAGGGTGGGTATAGAAAGGACGTTCCAGACTGTGGCCGCGTTTGCGCTGGGCCACGAGCTCTCGAAGGAAGTTTGAGAGGGCAACCGTCATGGTGGCCTATACCCGTACCACCCCGGCGGCCGGGTGGCGAGAGTGAGTAATGAAGGATGCCCGCCCCCAATTAAGATTGATCGTCTAGAGAGGTGGCGCTAAGGCCAGGTCGTGGCAACCACCCAACAGACGGTATCCTCCGGACCCGCCATCTGGGTCCTGGCGGAGGTCGCGTTCGGTCACATCCAGAAGGTCACCTTCGAGCTGATCGCCGACGCGAAGAAGCTCGCCGCCGTCAAGAAGTTGCCGGTGGAGGTGGTGGTGCTCTGCGCGCCAGGCCTGGTCGATCGCTTGATCGACGAGCTCCGACCGTATGAGCCTTCGTGCGTCCACGTGCTCGCGGCCGACGGTTTGTCGACTTACACCAGGGATGGCTACCTGGCGGCGCTGGTCCCGGCCGTAGTCGCGGCCCGACCGCTGGTGCTGGTGGCTCCTGCCACGGCCAATGGCCGCGACCTGGCC
>JBGTHI010000182.1:0-2639 GCA_041746295.1 Myxococcaceae bacterium | reverse complement strand
CACGTCCGCCGCTCGGAGCCGCCGGTGAGTGCCGACGAGGCGTGCGGGGAGCTTGTCATCGTCTATGAGGCGAACGATGTACGTGCGAGAGATTCCGAGGATGTCCGCCGCCTCCTGGGTTGTCAGCTCGGAGTCGTCGGTGAGCAGATGTACGGCGCTGCCAGCGGCCAGATCTGCGAGGAGTTGGCGTACGGCGGCTCTCGCTTCCGGAGGCAGCTCGGCCTCCCCCTGGTCGGTCCGCAAAGCCACGGCCCCGCCGCCATCGATACCGCTCACCAACGCCACGAGGCGCTTGCGGTGCGGCTCGGGAAGCTCGAAGGACACCACCTCGGACACATCGCAACGATACAGCAATCGACACAAACGCAACCGGCGTTGGCGGTCAATCCGTGCCCGGGAGTGCTCGACGTGACCCTTCAGTGCCCGCGAAAAGCCGTCCCGTTGGGGCACGTTTGGGGCACGAACCGGACGCTCGTTCCGACGGCTGCCGGCCATACCCCGTCTGAACAGCGCTTTTGTGGTGGTCGGGACCGGCGTCGATCCGGTGACCTCGCGCTTTTCAGGCGGGATCAAGACGAACTCGGCCGGGAGTCGCGGCCAAGCCAAGACCGCGAAAGCGCTGCTCAGGGGCCATCTTTGGTTCACTCTGGGATGACCGCCAATGGCCATGATCGACCCCCAACAGCCAGTGCTTCTGGCACGGATCTGGCACGGGGGGCGCCCGATCCCGCCGCTGGCACTATATCGCTTGACATTATATCGCTACATGATAGATAGTGAGGTGTGGCCGATCTCGACCCCTCGTCGTTCCTCCCGCTCCCACAGGCCCAGTTCCACGTCCTGGTGGCCCTCACCGAAGGCGAGCGGCACGGGTACGCCATCATGCAGGCGGTCGAGAACTCCTCGGACGGGATCGTTCGCATGGGGCCGGCGACCCTGTACGGAACCCTGAAGAAGCTCGTCGACAAGGGCCTGGTGGAGGAGATGGAGCATCGGCCTGAGCCTGATGATGATCAGCGTCGGCGGTACTACCGGCTAACCGGCGTCGGCCAACGGGTCTGCACCGCCGAAGCGGATCGGCTGGCGAACCTCGTGCGGATCTCCCGCTTCAACCTGCGTCCGGGGATGGGCTGAGCGATGCCCGCCCCTCACCCGATCTACAAGTCGCTTCTACGCCTTTACCCCGACAGCTTCCGCTCGCATTACGGCGACGACCTCGTGCAGCAGTTCGCCGACCTGGTCCGCGACCGAGGGGCCCGAGCGGCGTGGGCTCGAACCAGTGTCGATCTGATGGTCACCGTTCCCCGTTACCGACTGGAGACGATCATGAATGAGCAGCACAGCGCGACGACCGTCAACATCGGTATAACCCTTCTCGCGGTCGGCGGCGCCGTCGGGGTGCTCACGGGTCTGTATCCGGGGATTGTGCCGTTCGTCGCCGCCTTCGGCCTCGCGGCCGCCCAACGCAGCACCCTCGCCCGAGCCATCCGCACCCCCGATTCGCATCGCCGCCGCCGCCGCCTGGACATCGCCGCGGTCCTCGCCGTGGTCTTCCTGGCCTCGTACGTCAGCTTGTTGAGCAAAGACCGCTGGGCGGGCGGGGAGCAGATGCTGATAGCCATCGGGGTGCCCGCGATGGTCGGGGCGGTCGTCTTCCTCATCGCCGGGCTTCTCACCCCGAGATCACCAGGCGGCCACCCTGCCCCACCGATAGCCTGACTCGACGCCGCTGGCGAGCAGAGGGTGGTTGCAAGAGCGGCCACACCACCGGGCGGGACGGAGCCCGGGCAACTCCCTCATATCTGCTTCGTGCGCCAGGGCTCGGCACGTCGCCGGGCGCTGTCCGGAAAGCAGAAGTTCAGGCCAAGGGCCTGGTGCGTCGACGCTGCGTGACGAGCGCGACCAAGCACACAAACCCGGCGAAGGGCACGAGGAGGAGCCCGACGGGGACGACGAAGATCCACAAGCTCTCCGGAACCTCTCCCGCGACGTTCAGAACGACGAGCTCGCCAAGAAAACGGCGGCGCACACGAGAACGACCACCAAGAGACGACGCTCACTCCGACTCCACTCTTTGGCCATGGTCAATGCGGCCTCAGACGCGATCGCCGCGCATCAGCCCGTCCCGACGAATCCCGAGCGGCTGAACGCATACACAAACAGGATTGTCAGCAGGACGATCACGACCAACACGGTGATCGTGATCATCCGGGCGAACAACTGGATCGCCGAGTTGGGCGGCAAGTGATCGTCAAGGTCGGGGGCTGCCGGCGCCGGGTCGTCCTCATCGGTGACCGAGCCTGCGTCGTCGATCAGGCCGGCGTCGTATCGGGCCCTCCGGGCGGGGTCGGAGAGGACCGCCCACGCCTCGTTCATCGCCGCCATCTCAGCTGACGAGGCGGCTGACACGTCCGGGTGGAACTGGCGTGCTCTTTGTCGGAACGCGGCCCGTATCTCGGAGAACGTCGCCGTCGGTCCGACGCCCAGCCGCTCATAGTGTGTGCCCTCGCTCATCAGGCCCAGGCCGATCTCGGTACCGGTCCGCGCCGGCCTAGGTGACCGGCTGGGATTGCCAGTCGGTCGTCACCACGCCCACGGCGGCCTCTCGGTCCGTGAGGCCGCCCCGTCCGGCGAGGATC
>JBGTHI010000181.1:0-3364 GCA_041746295.1 Myxococcaceae bacterium | reverse complement strand
AGCCCGCCGCGAGAGGCGCACTGGGCCGGAGCGAAGGCGGGGGGGCAGTCGCTGGAGCCGCCTGGGCGACGTTGGCCGTCGGCTGACCTCCCCAGCCACCGATCACACCCTTCACCCGGTCGACCAGCCCCTGACTCTCGAACGGCTTGGCGACATGGCCATCGGCCCCGGCCGCACGGGCGTGTGCTTCGTCAAACGGCTCGAAGCTGCCGCTCAGGAGAAGGACCGGAATCGCACGGGTGGAGGGATCCGACTTCAGGGCCTCACAAACCTCATAGCCGCTCCTGCCGGGCATCGCGGCATCGGCGAGCACCAGGTCGGGCTTGAGCTCGCGCGCTTTCGAGATCGCGTCCAGCCCATTGTCCACCGTGGTGATCTGCACGTCTTCGGTGGAGAAAACCATCGCAATCGCTTTGCGAATGGTCAGCGAATCGTCGGCGACGAGCAGACTTTTCGGCATTTGACGTCGAGCTTAGGAGCCCGGCCAAACCGCGATCAAGAAAACTCGCGCTGCAGATCCGGGAAGCTGACCGGGCCTGGAAGTCGCGGAGAGACGAACTCTCCCACCCTCTCCCCAGCCTCAAAGCAATCGTTGAGGCCGTGTATGCCGAGCACCCGGGACGCACAGAAGCCCACGCTTTGTCCCGCCAGCTCGGTGAGCACGAAGAGCGCTTCGCTCAACGGTTCGGCCCGAGCCTCCGCCCCGGTCTCCGTCTTGGGCTCTGCAGGCTCCGGAAGCAGGCCGGTCCGGAGTAGCGCCGGTAGGGAGTAGATCGGCCACAGGCTCTGCGCGTGTGGGAACAGCCCTACTACGGGACCGTGGAGCGAGGGGAAGGGACAGAAGGCGGCCGTGGCGTTCACCACCTGGGAGACAAAGGGCAGTGCAAAGCCGTAGAGCCGTCCCGCCGATTCAAATATCAATGCGCGCTCAGGCGGTTCGCGGAGGAGATCGGAGGGCGAGTGCGCAGCCACCGCGTCCAGGGCCGAGAGCGGAGCATTGAACCCGCTAAGCTCCCCCAACTCCCGATATAGGCGCCCGCCCCGGAGCAGAGCGCCCCGCACCCGAGGAGCGAGCGCCCGGTTGAGCGCGGGCGGCAGGAGAAAGTGAGGTGCTTGGGCCACATCGGCCACCTCTTGCACACCGCGGATCCGCAGCGTCAGCGTGGGACTGACATCGAGCACCACCGCCACCCCCGGCCGCACCTCCGCGGCTCCGCCGAGCAGAAGCGAGAGATCCTTGAGCTCCAGCACACCCCGGACGCGATCTTCGAGCGGCGCGGGCGTGGCCACCTCCACCACCGATGTCGCATCGATGGCGTAGCGGGTATGTCCTGCGTCGAAAAGCAGGCAAAGGCGTCGTCCACTGTCGAAGGCCGGCACGGGCAGCACGCTAGCAGCCTCCGCGCCACCTTTGGTAAGCCTTGACCCCATGGCCCGAATCCTCCTGGTGGACGACGAGAGAGTGACATGCTCGCTCTACGGCGACTACCTCGCGGCAGCCGGGCACGAAGTCCACGCCGTCAGCTCGCTGAGCGATGCGAAGGCGACTCTGGCCAAGCTCAATTTCGACGTGGTGGTAACCGACCTGATCTTGCCGGAAGGCGACGGCATGGAGGTGCTTCGTCACGTGAAGGAGACCCATCCCACCACCGAAGTGCTGGTGATCACCGCTTTGGACAAGGTCGACCCGGCGGTCCGAGCCATCAAGAGCGGAGCGGCAGAGTACCTGCTCAAGCCGATCGCTTCCGAGACCCTTCAGCACGCGGTCACCCGGGCGCTCAACTCTCGGCAGCTGCTGCGGGAGAACGCCCAGCTTCGCCAGCACGTGACACTACTGGAGATGGGACAGCGGATCGCCACCACGCTCGACCGGGAGCGGCTGCTCGCGGTCTCCAGCTCCTCAATAGCCCAGGTAACCGGGGCGCAGGCGGTGATGATCTACCTGGGGCAGAGTCAGGCGCCCCAGGCTGGCGTCTCGCCCTTCCCTTTGCTGGAAGGTGACGAGGAGGGGCTCCGTCTGGTGGGCGCGCTGGGACTGGATGAGTCGGCGGAGCTGCAGTTGGTGGAGAAGCTGACGCCCAGATTGGGGTTGAGAACAACCCTGGAGCCACTGAGGCTCTCCGACGAGCTTCTCCCCGCCCCTTTTCGGTCCGCATGGGTCTATCCGGCGGCCGAAGGCGCGGAGGTTCTGGGATTGGTCGTCCTGCTTTTCGACGCAAACCGCAATGATATCCACCCATCCGCGCTCTACCTGGCGCAGAATCTTGGCATCGCGCTCAAGAACCTGGGCCGGTTCGCCGAGGTGGAGGATCTGGCCTACCTGGACGATCTGACCCACCTCTTTAACACACGCTATCTGGATCTGGTGTTGGATCGGGAGATCAAGCACGCACAAGAGAGCGAGAGCGCTTTCAGCCTGCTCTTTCTGGACCTGGACTACTTCAAGAACGTGAACGACACCCATGGACACATCGTGGGCTCCAAGCTGCTTTTGGAGATAGCGCGGATCATCAAGGGCTGTGTGCGGGACAAAGACATCGTCGCGCGGTACGGCGGCGATGAATACACGGTGCTTCTGCGCTCAACCGACTCGGGCGGAGCCTTGAAGGTCGCGGAGCGGATCCGGCGCACCATCGAGAGCCACCATTTCCTGGCGCGGGAAGGCTACGGGCTGTCGGTGACCACTTGTATCGGCATCGCCAGCTTCCCCGAGCACGCGCAGAACAAAGTGACGCTGCTGGACCTGGCCGACCGGGCGATGTACCGCGGAAAGAAGACCACCCGGAACGTGATCTACATGGCGTCGAGCGGCTTGGAGGCGACCCCCGCCGACCGCCACAGTGTACCGACGGGATAGGCGCTCAACGCCTGCCCCAAGCCCTTAGCACAGGCCCCCGAAAGGACAGATAGTGGTGCCGGGCGCGTCTTGAAACTCAGGGTCTTGCGGCTGCCTGGATGGGCACTCGCGCGGAGCCCCATGCGCGTCGCGGTATCGGAGCTCAGTCCTTGTTTGCCACCCAGCACGCGGATCGAGCTTCTCTCGCCCGGCATCGCGGGGGGCGCTGCAATGGGGCTGAGCGCCCGTTCGATCCAGCCGAGCACCTGCTCTGTACTGAGTCGTTTAGCATCCGGATTCCGGCATCTATCCGACTCAGAATGCCTTCAGATTCTCCGGGCGATGCCGTCGCCCGACCTGCCTTGGCTTCGCCGCAGCACTCGGAGATCTAGGGGGTGTCCCTAATTGAAAGCGAGCAGCCAGATATCAAGGAGATGGAGGGGCCCCGAACCGGAGCGTACAAAGATGTACGTGAGGATTTGGGGAGGGCCAGCGACGCAGAGATCGGGCGCGCAGCCAATTAGGGAC
>JBGTHI010000180.1:0-4793 GCA_041746295.1 Myxococcaceae bacterium | reverse complement strand
TCCTAGAACCAGCGGGACCTCCCGATCCGGCTTTCGGGCGAGTCATCTGAGCGCCTTGCTCGGAGCGCTGCTTTCCATGCAAAGCAGTGCTCCGCTCTGCCCAGAGCTAGAGCTCTAGCCCCGCCGCTGCGGGAATCGTTGGTGCCCGTCGTCCATGAACGATGTCGATGATCTCGGCGCTGTCGATTCCTTGCAGATAGATCGACGTAACGCCGAGATTGGCGTGCCCGAGCTGGCGCTGGATGACGTTCAGCGGGATTCCCTCGCGAGCCATTTCGACAGCATGTGCGTGACGAAGCTGATGAGGCGCGAACCTCCTGCGAACGCCTGCCTGCACAGCGAGGCGCCTGAGTTGAGTCCGCGCTGAGGCACTGGCCCAAGGCCCCCCAGCGTTAGGCCCACGCAGAATGCAGAACAGCGGACCGATCGGAAATTGAGTGCGTCGTTCAGCCCAAGGCCGGATCTGCTCCCAACCCCACTCATCCATCCCTACTTCGCGACGCTTCCCTCCCTTTCCATGGCGCACGAGAAGCGCGCCGCGTGCCGGCTCGAAGTCGGATTCGGCCAAATCCAGCGCCTCGCTGATACGGAGCCCTGCTCGCCAAAGGATCACGATCAAGGCCCGGACGCGAAGTCCATAATCGCCGGTTCCGGCACGTCGCATCACAGCGACGATCTCCTGCGGACGCGGAGGGTCCGGTGGGTAGGAACGTCCTTTGTTCCGGGGGGACCGGCCAGAGCCGATCCCAGGTTTCGGCAGGACTACCCGACGCGGAACGTCGAGACTCAAAGTCTCGCTCATCTCTTCCTCCTAGATTCGTGGGAAGAACACATCGACATGCCGCAGTGGAGACTTCAGTCGCAAGCCCGCATGGACGAACCGGGAGTGGCGCGGGGATTCTTCTATTCAGGACAGATTCGAGGAGCGCGCCCGACTGGATTCGAACCAGTGACCTTCGGTTCTCGTAGACCGGACGTTAGGGCCGCTTGAGCCCTTGAATATGCGATCCAGCGGGGTTCTCGGCGGGGAGGGTTTCGAGATCCGTTCCAGGAACGAAACTCCGGCCTTCGTCAGTTAGAGCTCTCCGAGACATCGTCAGAACCCCGCCCCGGGCTGCGACGATAGATATGACCGCCCGTTCCGACGGCGGAAGCCAGGCAAAAAGAGGAAGGAAAGAGAGATGGACCTCATCGAGGTTGTCATCCATCGGCTTGCGGCCCAGGTTCGCGCGGTCGATGAAAGCGTGTCGAACAACCCCGCGACCAAAAAGCACCTCCAAGATGCCATCGAGCAGCTCGAGATGGCCGCCAGCAGCCGCCACTCCAACCCACCCGGTGCAGCGGAGGACAACTACGAGGCCCAGGCCGCCCAAATTGCTCGTGCGGAGCTGGCACTTGCCGACCCAGGCATGGACGCGTCCCTGAACCCTCAGGAGGCGGGGGCGACTTCAGACGTCGTCGCGATAGGGCTGACCGATGAGGAACGCGACTTCCTGATGACCCTCATGATCGCTCGTCCTCCCGCGGAATCAGCCGAAGAAGGGGTCATCGTTGGAAACAACGGTATCGACGAGATCCCAGAGGGGGACTACCGGCGACTCTGGCTAAGCATCGACGACAAATTCCGAAGCGTCTGAAAAACGAGCGGCGCCAGCCTCGCCGCGTCGGATCGGCCCAAGCCCGCTGCTGCCAGATCTAGGTAGGCCAGCGTTTCTGCTGGTACTCGACGAATTCCTGCCCGGAGAGCTCGCGTGTCGAGTTGTTGATCCGGACGAAGAATGACTCCTTTTCGTTCCCCCCTGAAGGCGTCGCGAATACCGGCTTCGGCGCCGGTCCAGCATCAATCCGGGCTACAAGGTGTCCGTCGATATCGACGATCTGTGTTCTCAGCTCCGACGTCGGCACGGGTCCTATCGACGTAGTCATCAAGTCCGTCAGCCAAAGCTCCCACCCGTCAGCGCTCTGCTTCCTGAGCAGGGGGAAGTCGGCCTCGATGCCAAGAGGCTCACGGTCATCGCTCACCCCCACCAACAACGTGCCGCCGTAAGCATTCATGAAACCCGAAAGAGCGCGGATCACCTCCCACTCAATCTTCGGATCACGCTCACCCGTGTGGAGGTTCTTTCGACCCGTCGCCTTGAACTCCAAGACGGCGCTCTCATCCCCCTCGAGAAGCTCCACTAGCCCCTCACGTGCAGCGGCTCCGTCAGCTTCGGGGTCCGAGAACGGGCTGCCGCCGCCTTCAGCGCTCCTGTTGACCGCCTTGCCCATCGCTGATTCGATCTGCTTGAGGAGCCGCTCGTAGCGCTCGTTGAAGAACCGTTCGAAATCGTCGGCGCGGAGCGCTGGAGGGTCTACGTCGTGAGAGCGAAGGATCGCGTCGAGATCAGCAGCGGACATATCTGCCTGCGCTTCCATCGCCGCTAGATACTTGCTCGGAGCAGCACCGCCGATCCGACGGTTGGTGTGCGCGTCGATGGCGGTCTTGTTCACGACGCTGTCGACGTAGCCCTGGTCGATCCCTTCCGCTGCGCACCACCTTCGGGGAAAGAGGTGGTGAATATCGATCGCGTCATCGACATATGCGTGAACATCGATGGTGTTGCCGGTCCGGAAATCACGGGCTCCGCGCTTCATCTGCAGCGCGTAGAGACCCTTGTAAGCCGCGCTGTTACGAGTTCTGAGCGTGAGGAGTCGGTCGGCTTGGAATTGGGCATCACGGATCGTGCGGGGCTCCTCCCCACCCCCGATCCAATCGACCACGTCCGGGAGATCGAGCGCGAACCGGGTCTCTGTCGACCCTCCGTACATCTCTCCAAAGACACCGCACCAAAACCACCGCCCCAGCTTTTCTCTGACGCCAAGCCCTTCGGCTGCTTCGCCCAGGACGGCGAAGATGGCGGCCAGCGGGACAAGTTGTGTCTGATACGGAATGTCCTGTGGCGTGAAAATGTGCTCGGTATGGAGGAAAGGCACTACGCGCTCTAAGGCGGTGGTCGCAACCTCTGCCCAGGCGACGTATTCATCTAGGTTCAGCCGGAGAACGTCCCGACGCTTGCAAGAAACCGGCGGAGCTTTCTCATCTCCAGGCGAGGCCTCGAGGCTCGCTTTCCGTCGGGCCAATGTCGACAGCAGCGTGACAACTTGGAGAAAGTCGGTCGCTTGCACCTTCCTCAGCACCTGGCGTTCCATCAGCCGTTCCTGCCTGGCGTTCCAATCGTCTCGAAGGTTGAAGTTCTCCGCTGCGTAGGTAGCGGTCAGGAGTTCGAAGACCGTGAGTGAAACCCCACCCGTGTTGACCTTTTCGAACACCTGGCACACCGCCTCCTTGGGGGTGGAGCGCACAAGCTGGATCGTCGGCACTTGGTATTGAACAAACGCCGTAATCACCGACTCGGTGAAAGCCTTCCAGGTCTCGAGTCGCTCCTCGGCCTCTCCGGCTCCGTTTTGCAGGTAGTCCATCTGCCAAGCCATCGTCTGGCCGTAGTCGAGAACCGATTCAAGGGGAAACATGCGGGCTTCGATCTCCGCTGCTCGGCTGGAGAGATCGAGGAGGATCTCGCCGCGAAAATTCTTTACCAATCGGTCGCCCGGGATGCCACGAATCGCTTCCTCGCGATCCCCATTGGGATCGAGGCATTGCGCGATGTCGGCGTAGTAGCGCCGTTGGAGCTTCTTCCCCTTCGCATCACGGGTTGGAACGGGATCGGGCGATTTCAACGCGAGATAGAGCGAGGTTGTCCGCTGCTGGCCGTCAAGCAGAAGAAACTCGGGGTTGACCTCGGCCGCGAGGCTGACGCCCTCGAAGGGGCGGGGCCGAAACGTGACATCCGGATTCCCCGTCTGCAACGTCATGACTGCTCCAATCGGATACGAGAGGGAAATCGACGCCAAGAGGCTCGAGATATGGGTGTCGTCCCAGACCCACCCGCGCTGAAAATCCGGTAGCTGAAGTTGCCCAGTTTCCGCCTGATCCAAGAGTTGCGCGAGGGGAATCTCGTCGCTGGTGAATTTTTTATCCATGCTGCTCTCCCCGCGCCGCGCTCTCGCGACCGAATCGTAAGTTTGCCTGTAGCGCGCATCCTAGGCGGCGTCGGGATGTCCAGTCAGACCCGACCGCCGACGGGGCTCGGAATGTTGGGACGGCCATGCCGGCGGTCCCCTGAATTGGCACGCGACCCCCGCAAGATATGCGGGGGGTTGGCCACGCGATCGAGACAACCTGATCCGAGTTCAGGCGGCGGGGCACTGGCGTCGGCGGTTCCGAGATGGTGGGTTTCGGTGGGCAGCTCCTCGACAGATCGGACGTCTTGGGCGGGCCACGACTAACCAGACGCGATCGATACAGCCTTCGGATGAAGGAAGGGATGCGTACCTACTTCTGGCAGGGCAGGACCTTCTGCTCCCGCCGCGTCGAAAGCCACACTTCTGGTCGTGAGACGTGTCAGCTCCCAGCTCCGTGACAAGGCTGTGTCCTCTCTACGACGGGGAATCGCCGCTTTCAACTCCCCGGACGACGACGGGCGGCAGACCGCCGTGCTGTTGCACCTCCAGCACGCGGCCGAAATGGCGCTGAAGGCTGGTCTTACAGAGCGACGGCAGGAAGTTTTCGACAAGAGGAGCGGGCGATCCTTGGGGTTCGATCGCTGTCTTGCGCTCGCACGAGAGCACCTGGGGGTGACGGACGACGAAGCTGGCACTCTCCGCACGATTGACAGCTTGCGAGATGACGAGCAGCACTGGCTCGCAGAGGTCTCTGAGGAGCTGCTCTTCTTGCACGCTCGCGCGACCGT
>JBGTHI010000179.1:0-9206 GCA_041746295.1 Myxococcaceae bacterium | reverse complement strand
GCCCCACCGTTCCGGCCCGCTGCAACTTCCAATAGGAGCGACCCACCACCTCCAGGAGCCGGCCGAGCTCGGCGGAGTTGAGCCGTGAGAGCTGGCCCACCACCTCCGGTACGTCCCGCAGCGCCACCGCGCTTTGCCCCGAGAGATAGCGCGCAATCCGGGCAGCGAACCGGGGTTGGGAGAGCAGCCCCTCCAAACCCACCGGCTCCTCCTCCAGGGAGGCAGAGCGCTCGCGCCGGAAGCTGGGGATCCGCACTGACGTTGCCTTGACTTCCGGGGCTCCCGGCCCCTAAGAGCGCTGCTGCAGCTGCGCGAGGACGGGCGCGCTTATTCCCGCTCCCGGGTGGACCGTCAAGGTCCGATCCGTTCCCCGCTGATCCCTTCACTCGAGAGGGTGAAAGGGTTCGGCGCCTCAATAACCCGAGGGGAGATACAATATGGCAGAGAAACAGGCGCAGGCGCGCCTTCGAGAGTACGAGACCGTTTTCCTGGTGAAGCCGGAGCTGACCGACGATCAGGTCGACAGCGTGAAGTCCCGCGTGCGCAGCATCGTCGACCGCGAGGGCGGCAAGCTGGTTCGCTTCACCGTTTGGGGAAAGAAGAAGACCAGCTACCCGATCGCCAAGCAGCCTCGCGCGGTCTACGTTCACACCCACTACCTGGGCGGCTCCAAGCTGGTGGCGGAGATCGAGCGAAATCTGCGCAACTACGACGAGGTGACCCGATTCACCTCGGTGAAGCTGGCGGAGAACATCGATCCCGAGACCCGTCCGGCCCTCGAGGACGTGAAGCTGGCGGGCGACGTGGAAGAGGCGCCCCGCGTCCCCGGAGCCGAGGGCGGCTTCCGCTCCTCCGGCGAAGGTAGCCCGACGGGCATCGCCGCCTTCGAGGCGCCCGTAGTCGAAGAGGAAGAGGCTCCCGAAGCTTCGGAAGATGCCTAGTGCCCCACTAGGGTCCTCAATTCACACTCAAGCTTACGAAAGGTTCTCACATGGATACTGACAGAATGGGCAACGGGCGCGGTGGCCAGGGTGGCGCCGGCTCCGACGAAGACAAGCGGGGCGGGCGCGGAGGAATGAACCGCAAGAAGGTGTGTCGCTTCTGCGCCGAGAAGAACTCCAAGGTCGACTACAAGGACCAGGCCACCCTAAAGTATTTCGTCACCGAGCGCGGCAAGATCATCCCCCGCAGAATCTCCGGCAACTGCGCCAAGCACCAGCGCCAGGTCGCGGTGGCAATCAAGCGCGCGCGCGGCATTGCCCTCATCCCCTACGTCGCCCTTGTCGGGTAACGGATAACGATTAAGGGCAACCGTCAAGGTAAACACATGAAACTGATTCTCAGAGAAGACGTGAGCAGTCTGGGCAAGTCCGGCGACGTGGTATCGGTCAAGCCGGGATTTGGACGCAACTTCCTCCTGCCCCGCAAGCTGGCGGTGCTGGCCAGCGACAAGAACGTTCGCCAGCTCGAGCACCACAAGCAGGTGATCGCCGGGGCCGAGGCCAAGCGGAGGGCGGCAGCCGAGACCCAGGTCAAGGCGCTGGCGGGGCTCAAGGTCAAGATCTCCCGCAAGGTGGGGGAGCAGGACAAGCTGTTCGGCTCGGTCACCGCCTCCAATATCGCCGAGGCGCTCAATGCGCAGGGGCAGACGGTGGAGCACCGGCAGATCGTGCTGGCCGAGCCGATCAAGGCCCTGGGCAGCTACGACGTTCAGCTCAAGCTGCACCGCGACGTCTCCGGCACGGTGAAGGTCGAGGTCGTCCCCGAGGTCTGACGGCAGCCTGAACGGAGTACTGAAGCTTTCGCGGGGCGGCACGGGAGCAATCGGTTCCTCTGTCGCCCCGCTCCTTTTTTGGAGGGCATCGATGGTTGAGGCGGGCGGCGGCACCCAGCGACTCTTGGAGGACCTCGCGGCGGAGCGCGCCGTGTTGGGTGCGGTCCTGGCCGACAACTCGATGATCTCCGATCTGGCGCAGACGCTGGTCGCGGACGACTTCTCCAACGCCGGCCACTCGCGCATCTTCGAGGCGATGGTCCACCTGGACTCGACCCAGCGGACGGTGGACCACCTCACCTTGAGCGAAGAGCTCAAGACCCGTGGCACCCTCGCGCAGGTTGGCGGACCGGCCTATCTGATGACGTTGGACCAGGCGGTTCCGATCGCCGCCAACGCCACCCACTACGCGGAAATCGTCAAGGACCAGGCGCTGCGCCGCCGCCTTTTCAAGGTGGGGCAGGAGATCCAGGAGGCGGCCCGCACCGGCGTGGGCGACATGGATGTCCTGCTCGACGAAGCGGAGCGCAAGGTCTTCCTGGTGGCCGAGCGCAAGCGGGAGGGCGACATGCTCCCGGTCCGCGACCTGATGGAGCAGACGCTGGAGCTGTTGGACAAGATGAAGATGTCCTCCAGCGGCGTGACCGGCCTCTCGACCGGTTTCGTGGACCTGGACCAGCAGCTGACCGGCCTCCATCCCGGTGAGCTGCTGATCCTGGCCGCCCGTCCCGGCATCGGAAAGACCTCCCTGGCGATGAACATCGCGAGCCACGTGGCGCTCAAGGAGGAGCGGGCGGTAGGAATCTTCTCCCTTGAAATGCCGGCCGACCAGCTGCTGATGCGTCTGCTCGCCTCCAGCGCACGGGTGGACATGAAGAAGCTGCGCGGCGGAAGGCTCACCGCGAACGACGAAGAGAAGTTCCAGGAGGTGGCGGGCGCCCTCTTCCACGCGCCGCTCTACATCGACGATTCCGGATCCCTCTCCCCTTTCGACCTGCGCGCGAAGGCCCGCCGGCTGAAGCAGAAGGACGAGCGGCTGGGGCTAATCGTGATCGACTACCTCCAGCTGATGCACCAGAAGGGCCGCGTGGAGAGTCGCCAGCTGGAGGTGTCGGAGATCAGCCGGTCGCTCAAGGCGCTGGCCAAGGAGCTCGGCGTGCCGATCATCGCGCTCAGCCAGCTCAACCGCAAGGTCGAGGAGCGCAAGGGAGGCAGGCCGATGCTCTCCGACCTGCGTGAGTCCGGCTCGATCGAGCAGGACGCCGACGTGGTGATGTTCATCCACCGCGAGGCGAGCGACACCGCTGAGGAGGGCGCCCCCCAGGAACGCGGCGGATCTTTTCCGGTGGAGCTGGTGGTCGCCAAGCAGCGCAACGGCCCTCCGGGATCGATCGACCTGATCTTCCTCTCCGAGTTCACTCGCTTCGAGAGTCGGGCGCGCGGCGACTGGCAGTAACCAGCGCTTCGAAGAGGGCTCGGTGGATGGGCATCGACCTGAGCAGCCGCTGCGGCTCCCACTGAACTCCCACCACGAATCGGGGTCGCGGCAGTTCCACCGCCTCCACCGCTCCGTCGTAGGCGCGGGCACCCACTCGCAGCCCTTCACCCAGTCGGTCCATCACCATCTCGGAAACGGAGTTGATCATCAGCTGACCAGACTCGAGACACTCCGCCAGAACTGTCCCCTCCTCCACCTCCACCGGGTGATGCGGTTGATCCACCGGCCGGAGCTGAACGTGTTCCGGTCGCTCATGCGCAGCGAGCGCCCTCTCTGTCCCTCCGAGTAGCCGGTTGAGGAGCGGCGCCGCCCTTCCGGTCGCCAGCACCGGGATCGTTCGCGCCACCGAGGCACGCAGGATCAACAGGGCCACCTCGCGGTCCCCACCCTCGCCCGCGACCCAGATTCCCCCCAGACCGGCCACCGCCAGCTCGATTCCCTGCGCGAGGAGGCCGGAAGAGAGAGCCACCGGCAGCCCGCCACACCGGAAAATCACCTCGGAGTGGAGGGCGTTTTCGGGGTAAGTCCCCAGGCTGGGTCGGCGGGCGGACGGCATGGATTGGGCTGACCCAAGAGCCTACCATTGCCCCCGAGGCCTCAGCGGTGTTAGCAGCACATTCCATGAGCGAGCCGATGGATCCCAAGTTTCTCGATAAGCGCACCCGCGACCGTTACCTCCAGACCGGGGCGCTCGACGACAAGGCGCTGGACCGCTTCCTCAAGGCGCTTCCCGACTCGGCCGACACGGCCGCGCCAGTGGAGACGCTGATGGGGCTCGAGGGGTACCAGGACGACGAGCTCCAAGCCAGTGGCGAGGCGGGGTCGCAGGCTGAAGAGGGCAGCTAGCTTGACCGACAAGCCCGACCGTCGCGGAGAGACCTTCGTGATGGGTGAAAACGAGCAGGAGTCGGAGGCGATCGACTTCAAGAGCTTCCTGCTTGGCCTCGCCTCCACCATCCTGATCCACCTGGGAGAGGTTCCTCACCCGGAGCTGGGCAATGTGGAGAAAGATGTGGCGCTGGCGCGGCAGAGCCTGGACGTCCTGGCGTTGCTTCGCGAGAAGACCCGCAACAACCTCACCCCGGACGAGGACAAATTCTTCGAAACGCTGCTAGCGGACTTGAAGCTGCGCTTCGTGCAGTCGGCCCGCTAAACGCATCTGGTGCTCTAGGGCTTAGGGCCCGCCGCAAAATAAGTAGACCGCTGCGAACGGCGGACTCGTCGCTGCGCTGCTCGACTTACCACTCGGTAGGCCTCCGCTGCTCCCGCCTCGTGCGCCGTTCTCGCTTCGGTCTCCTCCTTCTCGCCTGGCCACTTATTTTGCGGCGGGCCCTTTAGGATGCGGAGCGGGCGAACGCGCCCGCTTCAAGCGGTCTTACCCTTTCTGGACCGAGCGGCAGCAGGACACTTGGTGCGCGCGGCAGTCGAAGCAGCGCCTCCCGCGTAGTCCCCAGGACGCGGGCCAGGTGACCCAGCGGCCATCGGTCCTTCAGCTTCTCGAACGCTTTGTCGTCCAACGCGTGCGGGGTGTGGCCCTCCTCGTCGTCGAGCTCGGGGAGGTGTGCGTCTTCGTAGCGCAGCCGTTCACCTCCGACCCGGCGCCCAGCGCCGTAGCTCGCAACCTCCTCGAGATTTTCGGGATCCAGCACGTAGGCGTGCACCGTGGAAGAGAGCAGCTCGGAGAGCCGGCGCGGAAGCGTGTGATGGGCGTGGTACCAAAGCGCTCCGCGTCGGCCATAGGTGTGAGGCGCGTCGTAGGCGAGCCGAACCACCTTGCCCCCGGGGAAGGTGGAGACCAACAACGAGCAGTCTTCCGGGTCACCACCGTCCTCGAGCAGCGCCTCGCGCGCGAGCGTCAGGAGGTCTAGCCCCTCGAGCTGGGCCGGCCGTACCAGGTATCCGCCGTGCGCTTCCACACGGCGCCTATATCGTAGGTTCTTCCGGCAGGACAACGTCGCTTGCGTTCCCTACGGTCACAAGCCATCCGGACCGGGTGCCGGCGGGAACGTCCCACCCTCCTTCAGCGGCCTCACCGGCGTGGGGGTGCAGGCATCGTCATCCCGGCTTCGAACCTGCGCTTCGCCGTCCGGCTCCCCGGAGAGTGGGAGCGCAAGCAACGGGGTAGCCTCGATCTCGTGATCGATCCGTGGAACCCGCGTGGTACGCACTTCCTGAACGACGCTTTCGCCCATTCCCCGGTCGTGGCTCAGCAGCCGGTCGCGACCCAGCAACAGGATCACCTCGCCATCGCGCACCTCCTTGATCTCACCGTAGGAGGCAAAGAAGCCCTTCTTGAAAAACAGCCCCTTCTCGATGCAAAACTGCGCGTCGCCAAGGGCCAGGATGTGGCCCAGCCGCTCTCCGTGAACACTGCGGACCGTCATCCCACTCTGAAGAGACTCGCGGCTAACCATGGTGACCTCCTTCGAACCTGGGGACCTGGACCTGACCTAAAGATGGGGATGATCTCCTGCCAGGCCAACCCAACCTTCCTTGCCAAGCCTCTTCCCACGCTTAGGTTGCCGCTATGCGCATCGACCGGTTCACGCTCAAGGCCCAGGAAGCTCTCCAAGAAGGACAGGCACTCGCCCGCCGCGCCGGACACCCCGCCTACGAGCCGGAGCACCTGGCGAAGGCGTTGGTGGCTCAAGCGGACGGCGTGGTCGCTCCCATCCTCCGAAAGGTGGGAGCGGACGCTCGGCTCTTCGAATCCCGTCTCGACGAAGCTTTGGAGAAGCTGCCGCTCGTAGAGGGGGCAGACCAACCCGCCCCCGGTCCCCGTCTGGTGAAGCTCCTGGATAGGGCGGAGGACGAGGCCAAGTCGCTCAAGGACGAGTACGTCTCTTCCGAGCATCTCCTGCTTTCGGCCGCCGCCGACAAGGGCGCACTGGGAGAGACGCTCAAGTCGCTTGGAGTGTCCCGCGACCGGCTGATCAACGGCTTGAAGGAAATTCGCGGCAACTCGCGCGTGGTGAGCCAGAACCCCGAGGCCACTTACCAGTCGCTGGGGAGGTATGGCCGCGACCTGACCGAGCTGGCCCGCCAGGCGAAGCTCGACCCGGTGATCGGGCGGGACGAGGAGATCCGCCGAGTGGTTCAAGTGCTCTCGCGGAGGACCAAGAATAACCCGGTGCTGATCGGCGAGCCGGGGGTGGGCAAGACAGCCATCGCCGAGGGGCTGGCGCGCCGGATCGTCGATGGGGACGTGCCTGAAGGGCTCAAGAACAAACGGCTGGTCACCCTGGATCTGGGCGCCCTGGTCGCTGGCGCGAAGTACCGCGGGGAGTTCGAGGAGCGGCTGAAGGCCGTGCTGAAGGAGGTGGTGGAAAGCTCGGGCGAGGTGATCCTCTTCATCGATGAGCTCCACACCCTGGTGGGTGCCGGAAAAACCGAAGGAGCAATGGACGCCGGAAACATGCTCAAGCCGGCGCTGGCACGCGGCGAGCTTCACTGCGTCGGAGCAACCACGCTCGACGAATACCGCAAATACATCGAAAAGGACGCTGCCCTGGAGCGCCGGTTTCAACCGGTGATGGTGGGTGAGCCGTCGGTGCACGACACCATCAGCATCCTGCGCGGGCTCAAGGAGAGATACGAGGTTCACCACGGCGTGCGGATCCAGGATTCGGCGTTGGTGGCGGCGGCCACGCTGTCGCACCGCTACATCGCCGACCGGTTCCTCCCGGACAAGGCGATCGACCTGGTGGATGAAGCGGCTTCACGGCTGCGGATTGAGATCGACTCGATGCCCACCGAGATCGACGAGATCCGGCGGCGGGTGATGCAGTTGGAGATCGAGCGCGAGGGGCTGCGGAAGGAAACCGACCCGCACTCGCGCGAGCGGCTCTCCACCCTCGAGCGAGAAATCGCTGATCTGAACGAAGAGTTCAACACCTTGAAGGCGCAGTGGGCGGCCGAGAAAGATGCGATCGGCTCGATGCGGAAAGTGGCCGAGAAGATCGACCGTGCCCGGAACGACCAGCTGGCTGCCGAGCGAACCGGCGATCTAAACCGGGCCGCCGAGCTCAAGTACGGCACCCTGCCCTCGCTGGAGAAGGAGCTGCACCAACACGACGCGAAGCTCCTCGAGCTGCAGAAGAAGCATAGGTTCCTCAAGGAGGAGGTCGATGCGGAGGATGTAGCCGAGGTGGTTGCCAAGTGGACGCACATCCCGGTCTCCCGGCTGATGGAGGGCGAAGTCGAGAAGCTCGTCACTATGGAGGACCGGCTGGCGCAGCGGGTGGTGGGGCAGCGGCCGGCGATCGAGGCGGTCTCCAACGCCATTCGACGCGCCCGCTCCGGGCTTCAGGACCCCAATCGGCCGATCGGTTCCTTCATCTTCCTGGGGCCCACCGGGGTGGGGAAGACCGAGACCGCGAAGGCCCTGGCGGAGTTTCTCTTCGACGACGAGCACGCGCTGATCCGGATCGACATGTCCGAGTACATGGAGAAGCACGCGGTGGCGCGGCTTTTGGGCGCACCTCCGGGCTACGTGGGCTACGAGGAAGGCGGTCAGCTCTCGGAGGCGGTCCGGCGCCGACCCTATTCGGTGATTCTGTTCGACGAGATCGAGAAGGCGCACCACGACGTCTTCAACGTGCTGCTCCAGATGCTGGATGACGGCCGGTTGACCGACAGCCAGGGACGCACGGTCGACTTCAAGAATACGGTGGTGATCATGACCTCCAATCTGGGCTCTGCGGTTATCCAGGCGTCGATGCAAGCCGGGAAAGCCGGTCAAGCGGCGCAGGGCGGCAAGGAGATGGACGAGCACACCAAGAGCGAGGTGATGGAGATCCTGCGATCCCACTTCCGGCCGGAGTTTTTGAACCGGGTGGATGAGACGGTGATCTTCGAACCGCTCAAGCGAGAGGACATCGCCCGGGTGGTCGACATCCAGCTGGGAAGGATGCGGGCCCTGCTCGCGGACAAGAGGTTGGGGCTGGAGCTGACGGACGCCGCGCGGAACCTGCTCGCCGAGCGCGGGTATGATCCGGTCTACGGCGCGCGCCCCCTCAAACGGGCGATCCAGAAGATGCTGCAGGATCCGCTGGCTCTCAAGGTGCTTAAGGGGGAGTTCCTACCCGGAGACACGGTGCGGGTCGAGGCAGGGAAGGACAGCCTGAGGTTCGAGAAGCAACGTGGGGTGGTGCCTGGCGCGTCTTGAGACTGACAGCGCTGTTGGGCTCGGATGAGGGTACTTTCTTGCGGCTGCCTGGATGGGGCGATCGCGCGGAGCCCAGGCGCCTCGCGGCATCTATAAGTCGCGTCTGCCGCTGTTCTGAGTCGTTTAGCATCCGGATCCCGACATCTATCCGACTCAGAATGACTTCAGATTTTCCGGGCGACGCCGTCGCCCGACCTGCCTTGACTTCGCCGCAGCGCTCGGAGATTCAGACTGGCGCCCCAGCGATACCGCGCCCAGAGTCTCCTTCCAACGACCCGGGGTGGCCCATTCGACTGCCCTCGAGCGCGGCGCACGCGCCCAATGCCAACCTCCCACACTTCATCGTGGCGCCCCCCGACAAAGCCTTCCTAAACAGACAGTGATTGAAATGGCCCGACGAGCAACAGGGAGGTTTGAATTGTAGGGTGCCCGGGAGGACTTTAAATTTCCGGGACTGTACTTAGAAGAGTACCCGGACCAGCACGAGCCCATGAGCCGGGGCGGTGGGGCCCGCCTGCGTCCTGTCCCGCGATGCCAGGACGGTGGCCACCCATGAAGCCGGCTGACGGCCACGGCCCACCTCGACCAGCGTTCCCACGATATTTCGCACCATGTGCTTGAGAAAAGCGGTTCCTTCCACGGTGATTGCCAGCCGATCTCCGGACTGCTCGATCGCGATCCCGCGTACCTCGCGCACCGCGTGCTTCGCCTGGCAGTTGGAGGCGCGAAAGGCGGAGAAGTCATGGCGGCCCGCGAAGTGCCCCGCC
>JBGTHI010000178.1:0-14388 GCA_041746295.1 Myxococcaceae bacterium | reverse complement strand
CTTCCGCTCTTCGCCACCTCCCGCCGCTTCGCGGCGGGGGCTCATCCAGGAAAACCACCCCACGTGGATCGCGAAACTACGCGGTCAACAACAGGCCTCAGGGCCCCCAGCGTTCTTCTTTGAATAACCGCGCCGGGCGCGGTTTTTCGCGAGAGAATCGCGAGCTCAGCGGCACCGACGAGCGGGGCGCCTTCGTCGGTTGACGTCCTCGACACGGTCCCTGAGAAGCGCGACCGACTGGAGTTGACTACCGCGCGTCATGGTCTAACGCCGCTTAGAGTGGAACGGGGCTCGTGTGCACGAGCCCTAGAGCTTGAAGGTGGCCAATGCGAGCCGTCGCCGCGGCACTGAGCGCGCCTATGTCGGGGACGAGAGTATGCGTGACAACTTTGATAGGCCCCCTCCCTTCTAGATGGTGCTGAGAGGCATGAAGGTGCTCGTCCCCCAAGCCCTCGGCGCCCCCTCCATAGAAATCGACCCTCTCGGCGTTCACTCGTCCTGCCAACGCTAGAATGGAAGGGGCCTCGACGCTCAGCGCGAGCGCACTGGCTGCTCGCCGTCCCGCTCTAGCAGCTTCCTCCGGGCCTATGCCTTCACCAAGGATCTCGTCTCTCACGCGGCGCTCGAACGCCTCCAACTCATCGCCCGCCACCCCCACATGCAAGTCATAGGGCTCGCCCGTCTTGGGGTTGATCACGAATTGCCCTGACACCGGGTCGACCATCGGAAGGCGACTCATCACGGGCGCCAAGAGCGTACCAGGCCTCTCAATCAGTTGTTGCATCCTGTGGTAGAAGGAAACGAGTCTCTCGTCCGGAGGATCGACAACTGGATCCCGTTGGTGTCCCCACAGTTCTTTGGCGAGAGCGTCCATCGCCTCTCCAATGAGATGTCGCAGGTCTTCCCCATCGAAACGAAGAGCTGTCAACGTGATGGGTTGTCCATCTGCGTTCAACGCGTTGGCGCCAACACCTCCCCCTTGCACAACCCGTAAGACGCTCGTTCCGCCCAGGATGTAGTTGACCCCCACGTAGTCCTTTGACACGTAAACGTCGGCGCCCAGGGTCTTGGCGATTCGCCTGTGAACCGTCATCATTCCATCCGGCGATTCGGCCGTCATTTTGCCCGAGTTGAGGAGAACGGCGTCGGCGCCATACACGCCATAGTCGACAGCGGTCACGGTCCCATCTGCGTTTCGCCCGAAAAGGGCTGGCTGAGTCGCAACGCCCGCGAGGAGAATGCAGAGCCCTTCTTCTTCGGCGACTCTGAGGAGAGTCTCGAGGCGGCTGACAAGCTCGTGTTCGAACTCCCGCTCGGTTCCAGGCGTCTCGAAATCCTCTTGGTAGACCGGGAGCTCGCTCTCTCCACGGAGCATCCAGGGGTAGAGGCGAACGTCCGTGCTCGAACCGCCCCAGTCAAAGGCTGCGATGGCCGCGTTGTCCGGAACCTCAGGGGGCACGCCCGTGAGAGGTCTACCCAACAAGGCTTCAGCCGCGACCACGCTGTTCATCGACGGTACGAAGAAGTCTAGGAGCTTGCCATCAGCGCTATGGGTGCGCGGCAGGCCGCGGCGGCCTCCGCTCCGCGGTTTGTCCCTTGGGGCAGCTTGGAGAGAACAGGCGCGAAGCATCGAGGCCGGCACACTAGGTTGCCGATGCGCCCGCTCTCAAGTTCACCTATTCGATAACCACATAGACTCTATTCCATCCCTTGTTGGCGACTGGGTGCGCTGCTGCTCTTACAGCACAGCGCGTCGGGGATCGTCGGTGGTCAGCGCGATACGTCTCGCCGGCATCCTCGATCCTTTCAAGGAAGGGGGACTAGACCGAGCCGCGCGGAAATTAACTATGCCGCGACCGTCCACGTGCGCACCAGAAGGCAAAAAGCGCCACCAGCAGGCTCAGGCCGCCCGCGCCGCTCGATCCGGCTGCGCCGCACGAGCTTCCCACTTGGAGCGGCTCCCCTTTGCAGAGCGGATTGGAAGTCGGGCAGCTCCCGTTCGAAGCTCCCCCTCCGGTTGCTGGGTTGCCTCCGCCCGCTTCGGTAGCTGCCTGCAGCAAGACGTTCGCTTCGAGGAAGTCGAGGTGGCTCACCGAAAGAGAAGTGGTGCCTGCAGCGGTGGGCCGGTAGTAGACGGTGCCGGTTTGGGCTCCCGTCGTGAGCGTGACGGCGGTGGTCGGGGTGGCGCAGCCGGGATCGGAGAAGAAGCCTCCGGCGGCGCCACTGCTCGCCAAGGCGCCTTCGACCGGGTACGGCGCAGGAGCGGGCGCTCCGTTGATCGAGTTGTGCAAAGAAACGGTGACCGCCAGGCAGATACCCGGGATCGCCGGCTCGGAGGAGATCGACAGCGCCCACCGGCTGGCGAGGGGCGCGGTGTCAACCCGGAAATCGTCATAGGTCAGCCGCCCCTGAAAGGTGCGGTCGTCGGACCAAGGCTCTCCCAAGGTGATCCGCGCGGTATCCAGCGTGTCCAGGTCCATATTCACTTGGGCGCGCAGCGTGCCGTCGATGAAGCCCTTGAGCGAGCCGTTTTCCGTCCCCACGCCCGTGATCTGATACTCGAACAGGTACCAGGTATTCAGCGGCAGGGCGAAGGGCGCCGCCTGGAGCTGGTAAGCGCCGTTGTCGTCGAAGCCTCCCATCTTGAACGTTCCGGAGTTGAGGTCGAGTGAGAGGTCGAGCATGGGGTTGCCGCTGAAGTCGTCGATCACCTGGGTCAGGATGATCGCGCCCCGACCGTTGCTGGTGGTTGCTCGGAACCAGAAGCGGCCGTAGACCGCGGGCACTTCGGCGATGGCGGCGAAGATTTCGCCCTGGCGTCCTGCGGCGGCGGTGTTGGCGCCGTCGTTGAACGAGAGCCCGAAGTTGCCTCGGCGGGCCGCGGAGGCCTCGGCGGTGAGCGAACAGGGAGAGCAGGCGGCGTCGACCACCAGGCCGTTCCATTTGCCGGAGGGGCCCACCAGCGCTCCGGACTCGAAGTCCTCAATGAGCGGCTGGGCTGCCGCCGGCGCCGCGGCGAGCAGGGTCGCGAAGGCTGTCAGGATTGCGCTGCGTAAGCTCATAGATGGAAGGTGTCGCGCCACGTGCGTATTAAACAGGATCAACTCGGTCGCGATCCAACCTGGGTCCGGCTGAGGATCGAGGAAGGATCAAAGTGCCGCGATCTCTTCCGCTTGGGAGGGGAGCGGGCACGAGCCAGACCACCGGCTCTTATGAAGGCGTGGTCGCCGCAATCGTATGCACCCTGGTGGCCCGGTGGCGCGTGGCAGGGGTCGCGCTGCGCGCTCGACACGGGTCGCGCGACAGCGGTAGCTTCTCCGGCCGGGTGTTCAACCAAGTTGGAGAGGGATTGGCGGCGGGGCTAGCGGTCTGTGGGGCCCTTCGTCTCGGATCGTATGGGCCTGACCGACTTCGCGCTCGAGCGTTACTTCGCACGCTACGAATTCACCGCCCCGTACCTGCTCTGCTCGAGCGATCCCGAGTCGATGAGCATACGGGAGCTGCTTGCGCTGAGCTCGGGATCCGAGGAGGGGCTCAAAGAGGTCTGGCTCGGCTACACCGAGTACCCGGGGCATCCAGCGCTGCGCCAGGCGATCGCGGCCACCTATGAACGGGCAAGCCCCGAGGAGATCCTGGTCCATTCGGGCGCCGAGGAGCCGATCTATATTTTCATGCAGGTGGCGCTCGAACCAGGAGACCACCTGATTTTCCAGTTTCCCGCCTACCAATCGCACTACGAGATCGCCCGCGGGCGGGGAGTAGAGGTCTCCCGGTGGGAGGGCGACCCCGAGCGCGACTGGGCCGTGGATCCAGATGACCTCGGGCGGCTGGTTCGGCCCAACACCCGGGCTCTGGTGATCTGCTCTCCTCACAACCCGACCGGCCACCACATCGATCGGGAGCGGCTGGATGCGGTGGTGTCGTTCGCGCGCCGTCATGGCCTGTGGCTGTTTTCAGATGAGGTCTATCGGGGACTGGAGCGCGATCCGGCGGTGAAGACGCCGCCGGTGGCGGAGCTCTACGAGCGCGGCGTTTCGCTGGGGGTGATGAGCAAGGTCTACGGCCTGGCCGGCCTTCGGATCGGCTGGGTACTGACCCGGGACCGGGGCTTGAAGAACCGCATGGCGGCCTTCAAGGACTACGTGACGATCTGCAACAGCGCCCCGAGCGAGTACCTGGCGACGGTGGCGCTGCGGCATCACGAGCAGCTGGTGGAGCGAACGCGGATGCGGATACAGGCGAACTTGGAGGTCCTGGACGGCTTCTTCGCACGCCACTCGGAGCGCTTCCGCTGGAGGCGGCCCTCCGCCGGTACCACCGCGTTCCCCATGTTGCGGCGGGAGAGCGCGGAAGCGTTTTGCAGGGAGCTGGTCGAGCGCGCCGGCATCTTGCTTCTCCCGAGCCTGCTACTGGAGGCGGGCGATCGGCACTTCCGGGTAGGTTACGGTCGACGGAACCTTCCCGAGGTGGTGGAGCGGCTCGAGGCCTACCTTCGCGGCGCGTAGCCTTCCACCGGAACAGCTTCCAGAAGCTGAGGTGGAAGAGAGCGAAACCGATACCGTGAGCCGCGCAGAGCAGGAGAACCGCCCTCATGCCAAGACCTCCAAAGTCCCTCTGATTCAAGAGCGAGGAGGCCTCAGCCAATCGAAGACGCGTACATTCGGATGATTCGAGTACGTATCGTCCACCACCATGACATCACGAATGAAACTCGGCACTGTCCACAGCAGATTCCCGACACACACGAGCCCTCTCTGCACGACAGTGCGATCGAACTCCAGGAAGCGAAGATCGCCGCCGGTCGCGGTCAACACGTCATCCGCAAACAGCTCGACTCCACGATGCATTTCCGCGAGAGCTTCGATCTCTGAAGGTAAGTGATCCGGCTCGGTGAAGACCGGTCGTACCCGGCCATCCCTCTGCTCGAATCGAACCAGCTGACCCGCTGGCGAGGTCAGTATCGCTTCGAGAATCATACACTGGTAAACGACGTCCGGTCGCCGACCCTCCACATCCTCAGATGCCCAAGCGGAGAAGGTTCCTCCGAGGTCTTTAACACCGTTCGCCTTGATCTTTGCACCCAAGTAGATTGCGTGCAACGGAGGGCCCAAGATCCGTAGCAGGGCCTTCTGGGCGGTCGCGGAGTAGCCCGAATCGACCAGCGCAACATCCTCCGCGAGACGGGTCGAAAGGTAGGCTTTGAGTGCCTCGCGTTCGACTTTTGCCTGTGCACAGAGCAGCTCCGCGCAGGGCCGAAGCAGCTCGTGGATTCGCTCCCCATCCGCGCGCGCCGAGATCCCTTCTTGGAGGACGGCCTTACCCAGAACGGCCTCATACGGATCCAGCGTCTCAATCCCGAACCTATTCCTCAGGAGCTCACCGATTGTGCCTTCGAAGCTATCCTTGAGGAGGTAGTCGATGTCCGAGAGCTCCTGCACCGCCGCGAACAGGGTGGCCCTACGCGACAAGAGAAGATAGCCGGAGGCTGGACTCTCTCCCGCGTTCAACTGATGCGACATGATCCGATCGTAAATTTCCTTCAGGAGATAGCCGTCTCGTGAGACAAACTCGAGACGGCGAATGCCATTAGATCTCGCTTGTTCAATTGCCCATGCCAGGAACTGAAGGACAATCGGCCCGGCAACCATGTAGCCAAAGTCTTCCAGCGAGGTGAACGGCGTCGTTGCGGACACCGCTTCCGCTTTCCGATCTGCGGCCAGTCGAGCGCGGTTGGCTACCAAACCCACCAGGAGATCGTCCTGCCATCTCCCGACAGACAAGCCTTCCAGAAAGTTCCGTCCCGACGGGGACGAGCGGAATGAAGCGATTGGGCGGGGTACATGGACCAGCTTGTCGGCTCCCCGGGCGTGGAGCATTTCGATATCGGAGTAGATGTTATCGCCCACGTGAAGAATTTGGTCGGCTGTGATGCCCTCCCGCTCGAGAACCCAATCCCAGAGCGCCCCCTCCCGACTCTTTCGCTGCCCCACTGCGCTCGAAACGTACAGTTGGTCTTGAAAATCGATGCCGCAGCCTTGGAGCAGATCGCGAAGCTGCCGCTCATCGAGATACATGTCTGAGACGATGATAATCCGTTTTCCCTGGGTTTTCAGCTCGCGAGCTGCTTGCACGACTTCGGGGCGGGGGATTAGCGCCGCCTTCTCCGCCTCGAGCTCCAGTCTCATGCAGGCGAGAGCTTGCGACCGGGTAAGACCGAAAAGCTCGACCATCGCATCGTAAATACCGGCCAACGTGGGGTCGCCTTCGGGCTTCCTTTCCCCAGCGAGGTCCTCTGCACCTTTCCGCTTTTCGAAGAAACCCGCTATCCCAAAATCGCAAGCGATTTGGTCCTCCAGCAGCCTGAACACCGAGTCCGGATCGGCCCATCGGCGAATGAGCAGCGTGTCGAAGATGTCGAACGACACGACCTGGGCTCCGGCGGCGAGCCTGAGGATGGCGTCCTTGACCGAACCGGAGGGGAGAACCGAATTGAGAGCCGGCAGCGCGGCGCCGGTTGGGGGGCGCCTCAAGTTGGGTAACACCGGGCCCGAGCGAAGGGCGCCAGGGTTTACCTGGTGAGCACGTGGCAACCTACGTTGCCAACCAGCGCCCCCGATGGCGTCATAGTTCCAACTCACGGGCGTCCGTTCGCTGGAGCGGAGGGCTTGTCAAGAGCGCCAAGAACGTCGGGCACTGGGTATGTCTTTCCCGAGCCAGCGCCTCAGGGTTCTGAACCAGAGGAGCTCCAGGCTCGAATAGAGGTGAAGGGCGTGCCGCTATACGAGTCGAGCGTGTCTCGGTAAAGGCCAGGTGAGATCTCTCGTTCGGGATTGAATTAGTATTTGAGATTGGGTCGTGTACCGCGCAAGGGGTGAGATCCGGAATTCAGCGCTCCAGCTCTTTCGCACGTTGATTCATCGTGCCTTTATGACAACGTGGGGTCCATGGAGCCGTTACCTCGGAGCGGGAGGCAAGATTATCCGCCGCGCCTGGAAAGCGGGCGTCGTGCTCTGTGGTCTCAGCGCAGGAATGATCTGTTGGTTCGCCGCCTCGGTCACCGACTCCTTTTGGGAGCTCGCCGCTCTCCCGGATGGGCTGGGCTTGATCTCCGCCAGCGCCTGTCCCCACTACGACGGCGATCCCAACCGGCGACCCCGATATCAACAGTTGATCGCATCGGGGTTTCCCGCGGGTTACGCCGCCGACGACGGGGCCGCGCTCCACTTTACCGGAGACGATGAGCTTCCCACGGCGGTCAGCTCGCGACCCACGGCCCGTGCATTCAAGGTGCATCTCGTCAACGGTGAGGTGAAAGAAGAGGCTCTGCCGATGAGATATCTGGGCACCCTATGACGAGGTGGGCTCGGCGCTCCTGCCCAGGTGAATGGAGGCGGGGTCGATGAGATTCGTCTACGCACTCTGCGAGCGCGGTGAGCTGGAGCACGCGCGGATCGGCAATGTGATTCGGTTCAGGCGCGAAGTGGTAACTTCCAATTAACCGGATCTTGACTTCCAATTAACAGACCCCATACTTCCAACCAACATGGATTTGGAAGTGGCATGTACGGGCGATTCATAGAGCGGCGAGCAGAAGAAGCGCTCGCGGATACCCCCGTGGTCCTGATCGTGGGGCCGCGACGAGGGGGAAAAACCACGCTCGTTCGGAAGCTGGGGCAGGAGGACCACCGAACTTACATTACGCTCGACGATCAGACGGCTCTCAGCGCGGCTCAATCGGATCCGGTTGGGTTCATCCGCGGGATGGACAGGGCCGTTATCGATGAGGTTCAGCGCGCCCCGGAACTGTTGCTGGCCATCAAGAAGTCGGTGGACGAGAACTATCGTCCCGGTCGATTCCTGCTGACTGGTTCCGCCAACATCCTCACCTTGCCGAAGGTCGCCGACAGCTTGGCTGGCCGAATGGAAACCCTTCAGTTGCTGCCGCTGGCTCGCGCAGAGATAGAGGGAAAGAAACCGACGTTTCTAGAGCGCCTGTTCGAAGGGGCGCCGCGCGCCGCTCGGAACTCGGTGGTCGGCGACGAACTCATTCGTCTCGCGCTGCTTGGTGGATTCCCTGAGGCGGTCAGTCGGGAAAGCGAGCGAAGAAGACAGGATTGGGCGCGGTCCTACCTGACGTCTGTGTTGACGCGGGACCTACGAGACATCGCCGAGATTGAAAAGCTGACCGAGCTGCCGAGGTTCGTTCGGCTGCTGGCGGAGCACTCGGGGCAGTTGGTCAACTATTCCCAGCTCGGCTCCAGCATCGACGTCAGCCACAAGACGAGCCAACGGTATGTCGCGCTGCTGGAGCAGGTGTTTCTCGTTGCGACCTTGCGACCCTGGTACACGAACGCGCTGAAGCGGATCGTCAAGACGCCCAAGCTGCACTTCCTGGATTCTGGTCTGCTCGCCGCGGCGCGAGGGCTCAATTTCGACCGGATCAAGGCGAATCGCGATCTGTTGGGCGCGTTGCTGGAGAGCTTTGTCTTCTCCGAAGTTCTCAAGCTGATGACCGCGTCGGACCTTCGATTGACGCCATACCATTTTCGAGATCAGCAGACGCGCGAGGTGGACCTCGTGCTGGAGCGCGACGACGGGATGATAGTGGGGCTCGAGGTCAAGGCGTCCGCGACGGTGAAGCCCTCGGACTTCGCAGGGCTGAGGAGCTTGGCCGAGGTGTGTAAGAAGCGGTTCGCCTTCGGCGCCGTACTGTACGACGGCTCGGATGTCGTCCCGTTCGGCGACAGGCTGGCGGCGGTGCCGTTGTCGTGCCTCTGGAGGTGATCGGCTTTGTTGCTTGGGAGGTGAGCGCTAGCACCAATGCAGCTTCGGCCAATCAACTGCTCCGGTGCGTGGTTTGAGCAAGGTGCTCGCGGTGGTGGGTCTGGTCCTCCCGGTTGGTCCCCGTAACCGAAGACCGGGAAGTGGCGGGCTATCTCGAGGCTCGCTGTCTGGATCCGACGGAGGTAGAGGCTCGAAACCTAGCCCGCGCTGTCCCACTTGGCGCCCGTCTCCCAGCCTGGGCGCGCTTCCAAGGGAAGCCGTGGACCTCGAGCGGCCACCGGCTGGTGGTCCCGCTCTACAGCGCCTCGGGCACCTTGGAGAGCCTCCACGCGCGCAGTGTGCTTCCCAACGTCCCGAGTAGCGACAAGGCCGCGAGCCCGGCCGGGGCGGAGGTTCGAGGCTTGGTTATGACCTGCCTCCTCGCCCGGCTCATGCTCGCGGGCGCGGCCTTGGGAGACGGTTCCCCGGCATCCGAGTGGGTCGCCTCCTGCGGCCTCTGGATCATGGAAGGTGTGCCGGACTTTCCTCACGCGCGCTACGGACTTCAGCGAAGTGGAAGCGTTCCCGGCCGACTGTTTGCGGTTGCCGCACCCAATGCCGGAAAGACGTGGCTTGCCCTGATCATCGCGAAGGCGGCAGCCACGGAGGGGCGCAAGGTCTACGCGGTCTTGGAGGAGGGCCAGTCACGGCCGACCGGTGACCGCTTCGAGAGCCTCGCGTTCCCGCCCGATGCGCCAGTGGAGATCTGCCACTGCCGAGGGTTTCGACTCGCGGACAAGGCGATGCGTAGGCAGTTGGCCGCGCTCCTCCAGGTAGCGGAATGCCCAGTGCTCATCCTCGACCCCTTCGTATCGATATTCCTCGGGAACGAGAACGACACGCGGGACATGAGCGAAGCGCGGGCGCATCTTGATGAGCTTGCAGCGGTCAACCCTCGGGCGCTCCTCGTGCTCCTGCACGCTCAGAGTCCGGGGAGCTGCCTTGTCTGCGGGTGGGTTGGCTTGGTCCGGTTCGACCCGGCGATCATTCGAGCCAGGGCGCGCGGTGAGATGGCTCCCACACGGATCATCAATTTCCGGCCGTTGGGGATCACTGGCTGCTGAATGTCAGTGGCTTGATGCAATATTGCTTTGGAGGCATTACGCCGGCTGTCGAGATCATCTATACCGACGAGTTTGGGACTTGGTTCGACTCCCTGACTGAGCGGGAACAGGATGAGGTGGGGATCGTGATTGGGCTTCTAGAGAATTTGGGGGTCGCACTGGGAACCCCCGCATCCAGTGCTCTTCGCGGAAGCCGTTTCGCGTTTCGGGAGCTGAAGAGCTGTCGATAAATCGAGCGAGCAAGGGCGAGGTCGAGGAAGCGGTGGGCCCCGCCCCCGGAGCGTACCAAGATGTACGTGAGGAGTTGGGGGGACCGCTGACAATGAGATCGACCGGCGCAGCCGATTTATCGACAGCTCTTGAGGCCAAAGCGTGGAAAGAGCCCACTGCGAGTCATCTACGCCTTCGATCCACGACGTGCTGCGGTACTGCTCATCGGAGGGGACAAGGGCAGCGATTCAGAATTCTACGACCGCTTCATCCGAAAGGCCGAGCGGATTTGGCAGGCGTACCTGGCCGACCTGATGGCCGGGAAACACGGGAAGGGCGGTGACTCATGAAGGTCCACAAATGGTCCGAGAGAAAGAAGCGCTTGAGCCCCGAGCGTCGAGCGCGCATCGAGTGTGCGGTTGAAAAGGAGCTACTCGAGATGAACCTTCGCGCTCTCCGTGAACTGGTGGGAAAGACCCAGGTTGAGCTGGCCGAGATTACGGAGATGAGCCAGTCGGACATTTCCAAGGCCGAACGGCGAACGGACCATCTGTTCTCCACCTTGCGCCGTTACATCGAGGCTCTGGGGGGCGAGCTAGAGGTGACCGCCAGCTTCGGGGACAAGCGGGTCCGCTTGAGGGGAGTCTGACATGGCGAGCATATTCGAGCGCAATGGCTGTTGGTATCTACGGGTCAAGGATGCGGCGGGGCGCTGGTTGAAGGTTCGCACTCCGATGTCATGACCGCCAGCCTGTTGATGATGAAGGGGGCGAATCCGGCCGCCGTGCAGCGCATCCTGCGGCACAGCGACCCGCGCATCACGACCGAGGTCTATGGCCACCTCGCGCCGGACTACCTGCGCGCCGAGATCGACCGCCTCTCATTTAGAATGGAGCCCAGCCTGCTCGAAGAGCCGGCGTTCTGATGCAGGAAGCGGTGAATTCCGGCCCGTTTGTCCCCGCTGTGTCCCCGAAGGGCCGAGCGCAAAAAGAAAGCGCCGAGGCCGCTGAGTTTTCCCCAGCAAGCTCGGCGCTCTTTTCAGCGAGGAGTACGGGACTTGAACCCGTGACCTCCGGCGTGACAGGCCGGCGTTCTAACCAGCTGAACTAACTCCCCAGCACTACCCTGCGATCTCGGCACTGCGGTTGGGCGGAACAGGGATCGAACCTGTGACCCTCGCCTTGTAAGGGCGACGCTCTACCGCTGAGCTATCCGCCCGTAGAGCTCGGCTGCCCTGCCCAACGTGCGCGGCTTTCTACGTGGGCCCATCCCGCTCGTCAAGACGAGTGTGCTCGCGCGATCCGGTGGTTCTGGTAAGACCTTTCGCGTGAACGACCGCCTCCTGAAAGCCGCGCGCCGGCAGCCGACCGACACCACGCCGATCTGGATCATGCGGCAGGCCGGCCGCTACCTGCCCGAGTACCGGGCGATCCGCCAGCAGACCCCGTTCCTGACCCTCTGCAAGACTCCGGAGCTGGCCGCCGCGGTCACCGTTCAGCCCGTCACCCGGCTGGGCGTCGATGGCGCGGTGATCTTCTCCGACATCCTGATCCCGATCGAAGCGATGGGGATGGAGCTTGAGCTGGGCGACAAGGGGCCGCACCTTCCCAGCCCCATCCGCACCGCCGCCGACATCCAGGCGCTGCGCATCCCCGACCCGGTGGAGACCACCGGCTTTCTCGCCGATGCGATCCAGCTCACCAAGAAGGCGATCTCGGTTCCGGTGCTCGGCTTCTGTGGCGCGCCCTTTACCCTCGCCGCGTACATGATCGAGGGCGGCGGCTCGAAGAACTTCCTGAACGTGAAGCGGTTCCTTTTCGAGCAGCCCAAGCTGGCCCACCAGCTGTTCGACAAGCTCACCCGGACCCTCATCCCCTATCTCAAGATGCAGGTCGAGGCAGGGGCCGGGCTGGTGCAGATTTTCGACTCCTGGGGGGGGGAGCTGTCGCTGCTCGACTTCGAGAGCTTCTCCCTCCTGTACCTCACCCGGATGGTCGAGGCGATGCACGCGATCAAGGTGCCGGTGGTGCTGTTCGGCACCTCGATGTCGACACATCTGGAACTGATGAAGAAGACCGGGGCGGACGTGATCGGCCTCGACTGGCGGATCGACGTTCGGACCGCCCGGGAGCGGTTGGGCGCCGACGTGGCGGTGCAGGGCAACCTGGACCCGACGGCCCTATTCCTGCCGCCGGACGAGCTGAAGCAGCGGGCCGAGGCGATCGTCCGAGGGGCAGGCCCATTTGGCCACATCTTCAACCTGGGCCACGGAATCCTGCCGCCGACCGATCCCGACTCGGCCAAGTTTCTGGTCGATACCGTTCACGAAGCGGGAAGGGCGCTCCGCGGCGGCGTTTAGTTTGGCTGGCTCCCACACCCGTCATTAACTCTTCCTGGGTCGCAGGCATCTGGGAGGGGTGATCGATGGCGGTGGGAATGAGTGCAGGCACGGGTCGCCGGGTGGCGATCGTCCAGGGGCTTCGAACCCCGTTCCTCAAGGCGGGAACCGGCTTTGGCCGACTCACGGCGCTCGATCTGGGCAAGGCTGTGGTTCAGGAGCTGGTGCAGCGCTCCGACCTAGATCCCAATGAGATCGATGAGCTGGTCTTTGGCCAGGTTATCCCGCAGCTCACCGCCACCAGCATCGCCCGCGAGGTGGTGCTAGCCAGCGGGCTGCCGCATAGGATCGAGGCGCATACGGTGGCGCGCGCCTGCGCTACCTCCATTCAAGCGCTCACCGATGCGGCCAATTCGATCGCCCTGGGGCTCACCGACGTCGCAATCGCCGGCGGCACCGAGGCGATGTCCGATCCTCCGCTCTTTGCTTCTCGGCCTTTGGCCCAGGCGCTCCTGGCCTCCAGCAAGGCCAAGACTCTGGCAGGCAGGGTCAAGCCGTTCCAGAGACTGCGGCCCAAGGACCTGCTCCCCAATCCTCCCGCCATCGCCGAGTACTCCACCGGTCTCTCGATGGGGGAGAGCGCCGAGAAGATGGCGCAGGAGAACGGCATCTCCCGCCTGGAGCAGGATGAGATCGCGCTGGCCTCGCACCACAACGCCGCGCGCGCCTGGGCCGAAGGTCGCTTCGACGCCCAGCTGATGCCGTTTCCGGTGCCCCCGGCCTTCGATGAAGTGGTGATGCGCGACAATCTTCCCCGCGAGTCGACCTCGATGGAGGCGCTGGCCGCCCTTAAGCCGGTCTACGACAAACGGTACGGGACTATTACCGCCGGCAACGCCTCTCCGTTGACCGACGGCGCCGCCGCGGTTCTCCTGATGAGCGAGAAGCGGGCCAAAACGCTGGGGTTTCAGCCCCTGGGCTTCTTGAAATCCTACGCCTACGCAGCGCTCGACCCTTCCGACCAGCTGCTGCAAGGGCCGGCTTACGCTGCGCCGGTGGCGCTGGACCGCGCCGGCATGGGGCTCAAGGACATCGAGCTCTTCGAGATGCACGAGGCGTTCGCGGCACAGGTGGCTTCCAACCTCCAGGCCTTCGCCTCCCACAGCTTCGCTGCCCGCATGGGCCGGTCCGCGCCTCTGGGCGAGGTCGACAGGACGCGGCTCAACCTCTCGGGTGGGTCGATCGCCCTGGGCCACCCCTTCGCCGCGACCGGCGCGCGAGTCGTCACCCAGGCGCTCCATGAGCTGAAGCGCCGTAACCTGAGCACCGCTCTCTGCACCGTCTGCGCGGCAGGCGCGCTGGGCGCGGCGGTGATCCTTGAGGCCGTCTAGATGAGCTTCTTTCGCTACGAGGTCGAGGACGGAGTCGCGCTGCTGACCTTCGACGCCCCCGAGCTGCCGGTGAACACCCTCTCGCCCGAGGCGGGTGCCGAGTTCGACGCGCTCTTGACCCGCGCCCTCTCCGACGGCGCGGTTCGGGCGGTGGTGCTGATCTCGGGGAAGAAGGATGCCTTTGTCGCGGGTGCCGACGTGAACCTGGTGCAGAAGCTGGAGACAGCCCGGGATGGCGCGGAGCTCTCACAGAAGGCGCAGCGGGTCTTCAATCGGCTCTCGCAGGTCTCGAAGCCGGTCGTCGCGGCGATCCATGGGGCCTGTTTAGGCGGCGGATTGGAATGGGCCCTGGCCTGTCACTACCGGATTGCCACCGACAGCCCCAAGACGCAGCTCGGCCTGCCGGAGGTCAAACTGGGCCTGATTCCGGGGGCGGGGGGGACGCAGCGGCTGCCGGAGCTGATCGGCCTGCAGCCGGCGCTGGATCTGATCCTGACCGGACGGTCGCTCAAAGCCGCCAAGGCCAAAAAGCTGGGCCTGGTGGACGAGGTGGTTCCGGCCC
>JBGTHI010000177.1:0-4795 GCA_041746295.1 Myxococcaceae bacterium | reverse complement strand
GCCTGCTGGCCTCCGAGTCGCAGACCCAACGCGTGGGCGACCTGCTGGCTTCCGACGCGCTGGCCGCCACCGCGATCAACGGCGACGAGCTGGTGGAAGGCGTGCTGGGCGCCCTATTGGTGGAAGTGGCCAAGCTGCTGCCGCCAGAGCTGGACGGGCACGGTATCAAAGAGGTGCTGGAACAAGGCCCCGCCAAGCACATGAAGCTGCTGCAGAAGCGGCTGGCCAGCGCGGTGGAGCAGGGCGCGGTCCACCAGGCCGAGCGCATGGATCGCAGCCTGAAACTGGCCCGCAAGATGGCGGGGCGGTCGAACGACTGAGTCCCGCGCGGGGCGGCGGAGAGCGGGGCGCGCCGAGTCGACGCGCTCTGCTTTCTGATGCGCAAACAACGCCGGCGGCAGAGGGGCCCCGTTCGTCCGGCTTCTCAGCGGCTAGCCCGGATGTTTCACAGCGTGAGCGAAACGAGGTGCAGGATGTCGGAGCCGAGGGGGGCAAGCGCAGAGATGACCGAGGAGGCGTGCTGATGCACGCCGCACGAGGAAAGAGCGAGCACGCCGTCCGCAGGCCGACAGGCTGCCGCCGCAGTACTTACGCTGTGAAATATCCGGGCTAGAGTCCGCTTGCGCCGACTGGCGGCCGAGAATCGATTCCGGGGATACCGAGACAGCGGCCCCCTCTCGGGCGCTGCTGGCAAGAGAAAGCGGCCTACTTCATCGCCGCTTGGACCTGCGCCACGGCACGCTCGATCGAGCCCTGCGTGGCTTGAACAAACATGTCTCGCATCTTCTCTCGGCTGGCGGTGAGAAACACGAGATCTCCGCCGTTCATGAACATCGAGCCCTCCGACTGGGTCCGATTGTCGCCCCCGCACTTCGGGACATCGTTCATGTCGATGATCATGCTGCCATCCTTCGAGACCGCCCGAATGGCTGTGCCGGCGGACATCTTTGCCTCGCCGAGGCCGCCCACCGACCAGGTTCCCCCGCCGTAGCAGTAGTCAACCGCCACCACCACCACGGCATCTACGCCGAGCTGTTTTGCCAACTCCGCGAGGCGGGTTTTCGGATCGGGGGGACAGTTGTTGCCGAAACAGCTCGAGTGATTGTTCTTCTCTTCGTGCAGCAAGATGGGATGCATGCCCGGTGGGGTGAAGAAGCGCCCGTCGTGGCTCTGCTGGGCCACCTTGCCGAACATCTTCAGTGCATTGTTGAGCCCTTCGCTGGAGGTGTTGGCTTTGGGCGCGAACGCCTCCTGGTAGGACGGCGATTGGATGACCTCTTGCCCGGCCACCACCTCCCAGCTCATCTTCCCGTACGCGTTCACGCCGATTCAGGCGGCGAGAGCGAGCTGAGGAGTCTCTTCGACATGCGGCAAGAGGGAGGGGGCGTGTTCGCCGAGGCGATGAGCGCGTAGGGAGAGGGCGAGGAACTCGAGGAGGTTGCGCTTCTGGAGGTTGAGGGTGGTGACGACGGTCAGGATGCGCTCGACAAAGCGACTGCCTTGAGAGGATTGGGTTCCGAGGCTGACCTTTCTGTAAAGGACCCCGTGACGGACACACCTTTCCGCGAAGTTGTTGGTGGGATGGACCTGGGGAATTTGAACAAAGGTCCAGAGAGCGGGCTCGAGCTTGAGAATCTCCTCGGCCATGCCGGCGGTCTTGGATTCGGCGCACATCTGGGCCTCGCGGAGCAGGCGGCCAACTTCGAGCTCCACAGGCTTCATCCGGCGTTCGAAGTCTTCCCGTGGCAGAGTTCCGTCCCGGACACGGTGCCAGAGTCGAAACATCCGATGCCGCTGTCGCATCAGCAGCTCGCCGATGCGTCCTCCTTCGCCTCCGCGGTCAATGAATCCCTGAAAGTCTCGGGTGAGATGACTCCAACACAGTTGGCGGAGAGCCACATCGTGCCAGTTGTAACCTCCCCATCGGTCGGTGATGAGAAAGCTGGTGAAATTCTTGCCCAGGACGAGCCGTGCTACCTCGCCACCTCGGCTGAGAGAGATACGGAAGGCCACGACGAGGGGTGTGGCGAACGTCCAGAGCCATGCGCGCTTCTTCCGGCCCTTCTCCTGGCCTTCATACCAACCCGTCTCGTCAGCATGGACCGAATCTTGAGAGCGGACATATGCCTCGGCCTCGGTGGTGGGGCCCTCCAATGCACAGGCCATCTCCGCCCCCAGCTTGGGCACCATCCCCAATGACAACTTCACTCCCAACACGTCCGAGAGTTGCCGCTGCACCAGCCGCTTGGACAGCCGGTACTGCCCCATTAATAGGCACGCCAGCGCGCTCAGCCGAACCCCGAAGACATGTCGCCCTTCCGGCGGCAGCTTCCCCCGCGTCACGGCTCCGCACGAGCACTCCAACTCATGGATCCGGTACTCCGTGACCTCCGGGATGATGGGGGGCATCTCCACCACCTGCTGGCGCCGAGGAGACTCGTCTCGACCCTGCAGCGCCTCCCCGCATCCACCGCATTGCTCCGGAACAAGCTCCACCACTTTGCTGACTTGCTCTAAAGGTAAAAGCGCTCGTTCCTTCTTCGCATGCCCGGGCTGCCCTCCCGGTTTGCGCCCCGTCCCAGGTTTTTTCGGACGCTCCCCCATCCCAGGTGGGTCCGAGGAGGGCGGCTTCGACGAATTCCGGGAATTCTGTCCCAGTCGAGCCTTTAAGTCCGCCACCTCCGCCTCGAGCGCGACAATCTTCTCGAGCGCAGCTTTCAGAAGGCTCTCAAGCTCGGTGATGCGTTGGTCTCGAGGGTCGGCAACGAACACAAACTACAGAGATCATATGACCATCTACATGTCGATCCTTACTTTGCCGATACGATCAGTTCCGGAGATCGCTGCGATCAGTTCCACTGATCCCGTGAACGCGTACCAAAGTTCCTGCCACCGGGGCTCGGGGACGGTCCATCCCGCCTCCCTTAGGGCAAGCCTTCCGGCCGCACCCTCTTGCAGGCGCTCACCTCCCAGGTGGATGCTGGATCGCTGGAATGGACCGCGTGTCCGGAAGCCGTCTGGCCCTATCCGGGGATAGAGTGTGCGAGCCTGACGGTCCCGCTCGACTACAGCGCTCCGGGTGGCCGCACCATTCAGATCGCCTATCACGCGTCCGTACCTATCGTCGCCAGGACTCCGCCGTGGCGTGAGAAGGTGCTCGATCGCCGCGTCAAGGGCACCTTCTAGGAATCGTGCTGCGAGCTCCCTCGACCGGATCCAGAAACCGGTCGAGGGCAACTCGCGTGTTGACCATCGCCAAAGAACAACGGGAAGGGTCCCAAGAGACGTGCCCAAGCGATCGCATCCCGGAACTGGGCACGCTCTTCATCCGATTGCTCTTTCGTTCCGAGAATCGAGCGTCCCCGATCGGTTGGGACAAGGCCGCCGTCCTCTTCTTCGAGCAGAAAACCCAGGCCCGTGGCAGCGTCGCGACAGTATGCAAAGTGGCGCTCGTCGACTCCCAGCAGCTCACGAAGCCTGGCGAAGTCCCGGACGCCCTCATTTGTTGCCGCGATCAGCTGGCGGACATTCTCAAGGACGAGTGCCCGGCGATAGGATCTCGTGAAGTCCTGCAGCAGGTGCAGGATGCCGCTTCCTCGAGGTGAGTCGTGCTGATCTGAGAGTGGAGGAGCCTCCCCAAAGATGCTAAGGGCTAGGCGGATTGGGCACTCCGTGGTGACGAGCTGCGTTTCGTTCATCCCCTTGAGGAAGACCTTCCCCGCCGCGCGATAAAGCTCGACAGAGGGCTCTACGCTTGGATCCTCAGTGAGGGCATGGGCCTCTGCCATAAGAGCGACCCAGTCTGGATTGTCGACCCCCTCATCAAGCTCGGCAGAGGGCTCTGCGCTTGGATCCTCGGCGAGGGCGCGGGCCTCCGCCACAAGAGCGACCCAGTCTGGATCGTCCGTGGTGAGGAAGTAAGCCTCCGCTGCAAGAGCGACCCAGTCTGGATGATCGATCTCCTCACCAAGCCCTACCTCCCTGCTCCCGGAGGAAGTAGCATCGCCCAACTCAAATTGATAGCTGCGATCGCCCGGGTTGAGCACACCCATGTGTAGCTGCAACAATCCGAAAAGATCATGGTTATTGCGCGCGAGCCATCTGAAGAGTCGATAGCTTTGTTCAAGCTCCCGGACACCGCCGTGGGGAGCTTGGGCTTCGCTTAGATCGTGACCCAGCAGAGCAAAATTGACGATCGCATTCAAAGCGCCCCCTACGATGAACTCGGCGGCATTCACAGGTAGTTCACCCATGTTGATCCTTCCCGCTTGGGGCTGAATCTTGGCGTGCGCGCAGTCGCGAAGATTGCGTTCGAGTTGCAGGACTGCCTCGGACCACTCGGAATCCGGCGCTTGCTTGAGACTCTTCTCGATCCCTTCAGTGATCAGTTGATTGACCTCAATCGAGCAGAATAGCGCGGTGGCCACTAGGGGAGTAACTCGCGAACCATCCAGACGAACCGCTCCCGGGAGAGGCTTGGATCCGATAGGGATGCGGACCAAGCCGGCCACGAGTTGAGTGAGCGCCAGGACGCTCATGTCGTACAGCTCCTCGAGCTGGTCATCCAGTTGTTCGCTCACCACGGGTAGAAGCAGTGCGGGATCCACGTAGTAGTCGAAAGCGGCCGGGTTCTCCCGGCTCCCGCTTTTCTTCAGCTTAGTCCCCATGGCGTAAACCCCCTGGGCTTGCCCCGGGGATATAAGCCATCCTTGCCAGGGGGTTATGAGGGGGCTCGGAGGGCCCCCTCATCCACATGAAGCGAGCGAGGCGGTGGAGGTGGCGGTAGCGTTGGAAA
>JBGTHI010000176.1:0-1553 GCA_041746295.1 Myxococcaceae bacterium | reverse complement strand
TCGAGGCGAGCCGGCCGGTACCGTCCAGGCGAGTCGCCGCGCGCAGGGCCCGGCCGCAGGCCTTGAACGTCGCCTCCACCACGTGGTGGTAGTCGCGCCCTTCGAGCGCGTCCACGTGAAGGTTGGCGCCGACGCCATCGCAGAAGGCGCGCCAGAATCCCTCGAGTACGGTCAGGTCGAGCGTCGGCGTGTAGACCCCTGGCACGGAAACCCGCCAGGCCAGGTAGCTCCGGCCGCTCAGGTCGAACACCGCGCGCACCAGCGCCTCGTCCATCGGAACGGTCGAGTCCCCGACGCGCTCGATGCCGCGGCGATCCCCGAGTGCCTCCTTGACCGCGCGGCCCAGGACGATCGCCGTGTCCTCCACGGTGTGGTGGGAGTCGATCTCCAGATCGCCCTTGGCAATGACCTTGAGCCCCATCCGGCCGTGACGCCCGAAGGCGTTGAGCAGATGGTCGAAGAAGGGGAAGCCGGTGGAGACCTCTTGAGTCCCGCCCTCCAGACACAGCTCGACCTGGATATCGGTCTCGGCGCTCTTGCGTTCGGCACGTCCCACTCGTTCGGTCATAGAAGCTCCAACAGCGCGCGGTTCTCCTCAGGGGTTCCGATCGAAGCGCGCAGGTAGCCTGGCACGCTGGCGGAGAGATCGCGAACCAGCACTCCGCTGGAAAGCAGCCGCTGCATCTCCGAAGCGGGATCGGCGGAGGAGAAGAGGATGAAGTTCCCGCCGCCTTCGACTACCCGCCGGCCGGAGCGATTGCGAATTTCCTCAGCCAACCGCTGGCGCTCCCCGGTCACCGCCTCCACCCGCCGCCCCAACGCAGCTCTCTCGGCGCCATTGTCGAGGAGGGCCGCCGCGGCGATCTGCGTCAGGGTGTTCACCGGATAGGGAAGGGCGACCTTGCGCAGCTCCGCACAGAGAGACGGCGGCCCCATTAGATATCCGAACCGCAGGCCCGCCATCGCCCGGGCCTTGGAGAGCGTGCGCAGAAGGACCAGCGGGACCTCCTCGCCCAACAGGGGGGCGAAGTCCTGGCCGCACCATTCGCGATAGGCCTCGTCGATCACCACCAGCGCTCCCGTCTCAGAGATCAACCGCTGCACCGTGGAACGGGAGAGCACCGACCCTGTGGGGTTGTTGGGCGACGCCAGCAGGATCATCTTGGCGCCCTTGGCCGCTTCTAGAATACTCGCTTCGTCGTAGGCGAAGCCGTCGGCCTCCAACAGCCTTACCGGCAGCTGGCGTGCGCCGGACAGATCCAGGTGCAGCGGGTAGAGGGAGAAACAAGGATCGGCCCGCACCACCGTATCTTGGGAGCCCAGCACCGAGCGCAGGAGGAGCGCGAGCAGCTCATTAGAGCCGTTTCCCACCAGGATGCCGTCGCTCTGCCAACCGTCGGCCTGGGCGAGCTTTTCTTGGAGCCCGGACGACTCAAACGGCGGATAGCGCCGCCAGTCGGCCGCGCGGAAACGCTCCAGTAGCTTGGATTTCCATTCCGGGGAAAGCTCCTCGGGCGCCTCGTTCTGATTCAGCTTGACCGCGGCGTCGGGAG
>JBGTHI010000175.1:0-1966 GCA_041746295.1 Myxococcaceae bacterium | reverse complement strand
TCTCCACGCGCGCCTCGAGGTTCCTGAGCTTGCCGGTCGCGCGCAGCACGTTGAGGCCGCCGCCGTTCAGCACGGCGACCCCCGCGGAGTCGTAGCCGCGATATTCCAGCCGCTTCAGCCCAGAGACGAGAATGGGAGCCGACTCCCGATCACCCACGTACCCAACGATTCCGCACATCGCTTGCTACCTCTCTTGAGGAAAAACGAAGGACCCCCATCAAAGCCCAGCTGCCGTCGCTGGCAACGAAAGGGGTCGAACGCGACGGGGACCTACCTCAAACCACACCGGGAGAGCAAAGGGGGAGGCTACTTCTTCTGTTCTAACTTCTCGCGGTGCTGGATGGCCCAACCCTCCTTGACCACTTGATCCGTTCGGGACAGGACCAGGCTATTGGGCGGAACGTCCCGGGTGACGGTGGTGCCCGCCGCCACGAAGGTCCCCGCACCCACGGTGACGGGCGCTACCAGCTGAGTATCGGAGCCGATGAAGGCGCCGTCCCCAATCACGGTCTCGCTCTTGTTCACCCCGTCGTAGTTACAGGTGATGGTTCCGGCGCCGATGTTGACCTTGGAGCCAATCCGGGCGTCGCCCAGATAGCTCAAGTGGTTGGCCTTGGCTCCCTTGCCCAGCTTGGCCTTCTTGATCTCCACGAAGTTGCCCACGTGAACCTCGTCGGCCAGCTCCGTCCCGGGCCGTAACCGGGCGAACGGCCCGATGTGACAGCCGCGGCCGACCACCGCCTCCTCGAAGACCGAGTAGGGCTTGACCTCCGTGCCGTCGCCGATCACGGACCGGGTCAGGACCGAGCCCTGACCCAACCGAACGCCGGTCCCGATCCGGGTCCCGGCGAGCAGCGAGACGTTGGGCTCGATCTCCACGTCGTTGCCTAACTCCACATCCGACTCGATATAGGTGGAGCTGGAGTCGAAGAAGGTGACCCCCGCCTCCATGTGGCGGCGGTTGATTCGCTCCCGCATCAAGCGGGTGCATTCGGCCAGATCCACCCGGTCGTTGACCGCGGCGGTCTCGGACGGATCGGCGACCACCACGCCCACCTTGCCTTTGCTCGAAGCGGCCTCGACCAGATCGGTCAGGTAGAGCTCTCGCTTGGCGTTGTTGCTCTTCACCTCTCCCAGCGCCTTCCAGAGGAACTCGGCATCGACCAGGTAGGTCCCCATGTTGCACTCCCGGATCTTCAGCTCCTCCGGCGCGCAGTCCTTCTTCTCCACGATCTTCTGCACCGCGCCGTCCTTGGATCGGACCACCCGGCCGTAGTCGGCGCCGTCGTCGAAGACGGTGGTGACCAGCGCCAGCGGCGAGCTCGAAGCCCGATAGGCCTCCTGCAGCGCCCAAAGGGTCTGGGTGCTCAGCAGCGGCCCGTCGCCGTAGAGGATCAGCACCGGTCCCTTGAAGCCTTCCAGCGCAGGCTGCGCGGACCGGACCGCATCGGCGGTACCCAGCTGCTCCTCCTGAAGGGCGAAGTCGACCGGCTCGAGCGGAAACAGCGCCTTGACCGACTTTTCCACCAGATCGGCGCGATGGCCGGTGACCACCACCAGCGGCGCGGTGCCCACCTCGAAGGCAGCGGCGATTGGGTACGCGCAGAGCGGCCGACCCAGGAGTGGATGAAGGACCTTGGGCAGGTCCGACTTCATCCGGGTTCCCTTTCCGGCACAGAGGACGACGGCGGCGAGAGGCTTGGAAGTAGAGGCGGAAGCGTTCGCGGACATGGCGGCGCAGCATGCACAAAAACCGCCTTCCTGTTAAGGCAAAGGCCATGCGCCGCTCCCGATCCGCTCTCGCGCTGCTGCTGGCGACCTCCTTCTCAAGCTCTTCTGCCTTGGCCACCCGCCCCTATCGCGGCGGCGCGGTGGCCACCGCCCATCCCGCGGCGAGCGAGGCGGCACTCAAGATGCTTAACGCCGGCGGGAACGCGGTGGATGCAGCCGTCGCCGCCGCCTTCAT
>JBGTHI010000174.1:0-2185 GCA_041746295.1 Myxococcaceae bacterium | reverse complement strand
AGGGCACCAGCTCCCGCATCAGCTCGGCCAGCTCCACCTCGCGCGCATGCGGTGCTCCAAACGACGTCCCGTCGCGCGCTGCCGCGGTGATCGCCTCCACCACCGCCGGATGCGCATGGCCCAGGATCAGGGGGCCCCAGGATCCGACGTAGTCGACATAGCGATGGCCGTCGACACAGGTGAGCCAGGCGCCGGCTCCCTTCTTGAAGAAGACCGGCTCGCCGCCCACGCCCCGGAAGGCGCGGACCGGAGAGTTGACGCCGCCGGGCATCAGGCCGCGGGCGCGCTCGAAGAGGGCATGGCTCTGGGGTCGTTCCATTGCCCCGAGATAGCAAATCCCCGGGGGCTAACGACAGTTCTTGCGAGGCAGGAAGACGCACTGCCCAGCCTAGATCAGGGTGGGGCCGAGCGTCCGGTCAAAGCTGCGACGACCGGCGCGACTACCGGGGTGGGGGATGCGTTTCGGCGAAGGCCTGCTGCAGCACGGAGACCGTAGCGTCCGCCGCAGAAGGGACCACCATCCAAGTCGGCAGAGGGCCGACGGGCCCCCCCGAGGCATCGGGGGTGTTGCGCCGTTGGAGCAGGGGCCACAGCGCGCCACGTTGGAATACGTCCGTGCTCACACCCCACCAGGTGCTTTTCCCGGCGGTGGGGATGGTTCGCTCCTGCAACTCGAGCACCGTTCCTCTCTTCATCGCCCGGTGGATCGAGTGGATCCTGTCCAGCACCTCCTTCGCCTTGGCCGGCCCCAGGGTCTGGGCCAGGTACAGCCGGTCGTGGGAGTGCTTGGGCCCTTCGTCCGCGCTCCGGCCATCGGCTAACAGATCTCGGGCGAGCCGGTAGAGAGCCTGCTCCTCGTTGGACGTTTCCGCGACGGCGGCCCGCTGTGCGGGGTCCAGGGCGTTCTGGGGGACAAACTCGAGCGGTGCCCGGGTGTCGAAGGAGGGCTGATCGAGCCCGTGCCGGAGGGAGAGCGCGAGGGTTACGGGTGACGGAAGGCCGATCCGCTCGCCAATCTGCAGCTCCGGGAGTCTGATCTGACCGTCGGGACCCACATCTCCCAGGTAGGAAGCCAGCGTCCCGCTCAAGTCCCTGTCTCCGTAGTACTGCTGGGCGAGGGACGGCAGGGTATCGGTGTCGATCACCAGGTGGGTGGCGCCGAGCAGCGGCGAGGCGAACGGAGAGTCCAGTCGGCTCGTGGCGGCTACCAGTCGTTCGAAGATGTCGAAGTTGTCTCCGAGCTGCTGCTTCAGAGGCTCAAGGCGCGGATCGCTGGGGTTCAGCGTCCGCCGCTCGCGCAGCAGCGTCAGGGCAAGGAGGGCCGTCTCTCGGGTCGGGGGATCGACGGTGAAGAGGTAGCGGTTCAGCGCGATTTCTTGTGCCTGCTTCGAGAGCAGGTCCCTGTCCCGAATCACCGGGCCACCCTCCCAAAGCCGCTCTTCATCGGGGGTGAGCAGGTCGGCGCTCAGGCTCCTGGGCGGGAAATCTCCCTCAATAATGCCGTTCGGCCCCGGCCGTAGCCGTCCGTCTTGGAGCGCAAGCATGATCAGCGCCGCCTCGCGGAACGATGGGATGCGGAAGAGCCGATCGCGCTGGATCAAGTTGGGATCCGAGCCGATCTGCGGATTGGTGGCGTAGATCGCGAGCCAGAACCGCTTGTCTTTGTAGAACTTCTCGGCCAGGAGCTCCAGATAGTCGTCCCGCACGGACCAGGACTTACCGTCGCGGGTCGCGGTGGGCGCGGTGTTGAACGGGTCGGCCGAGATCGCCTGAAGGGCCAGAGTCTCAAAGGCGGCCCTATCCCGATTGCTCGGAATCTTGCCGAGGAGGTCCTTCCACTCTTGGCTGTTCAGGTCGAGGGACCGGCCCTGGGTCAGAGCCACGCATTGCCGCAGCGCGAGGTCGCGGATCGCCGGGTTCTTGAAGTCCCGGAGATAGGTGGCCAGCTCGGGCGAGGTGGCGACGAAGGCTCCATTCTCCTCCTGGACGCAGGCCGCCTGCAGGCGGCGCGGGTCCACCGGCTCGAGCACGTCCGTTTGGCCGGGTGCACCGAGGTGCAAGCTGCCGATCACCGGGCTGGGATGAATGACCGGACCCTGGCTCGCTGGGCTGGAGGCCGCGGGTGTGGCGACCACCAGCGCCCCCGCCAGCGCCGCCACCAGCGCTCGGGTAGCTCTTTGGCGGG
>JBGTHI010000173.1:0-4628 GCA_041746295.1 Myxococcaceae bacterium | reverse complement strand
AAGGGGCTGGCCGCGCCTCAGGAGCTGCGCGCCGCGGAAGCGGAGGCCACCGCAGCGGAGGCCGAGTGGGCTGCGGCGCGCGATACGCTTCAGGCTTTCGGGGCCAACGCGAATGGCTCCGCCCGACTCGAGATTCATGCGCCGCTTGCCGGTACCGTGCTCACCCGTAACGCGGTGGTGGGTCAATCGCTGGCTGCCACGGATGTGTTGGCCGCTGTTGCCGACCTGGACGAGGCCTACTTCATGGGGCGGTTGTTCGAGAAGGATCTGGCGAAGGCCCAGGAGGGAGCGGCCGCGGAGGTTCGACTGAACGCCTATCCTGGGCAGGTCTTCGAGGGGAAGGTCGAGTCGATCGGCAAGCAACTGGACCCGGGTGCACGCGCCGTGATCGCGCGCATCCGACTCAAGGACGACCAGGGACGGCTGAAGATCGGCCTGTTCGGCCAGGCGCTGGTCGAGGAGGTTGGCGCCGCTTCCGGCGAGCCCCGGTTGGTGGTGCCGCTCTCGGCGGTCACGCAGGTGGCCGGGAAGGAGGTGCTCTTCGTCCGCCATCCGGACGGCGAGTTCGAGCTCCATCCGATCACCTTGGGCCGCTCGGCTGCCGGCAAGGTGGAGGTGCTGCACGGGCTCCGTGATGGTGAGGCGGTGGTGGTCGAGGGAGCCTTCACCCTGAAGAGCGCGGTGCTTAAGTCGAGCTTTGGGGAGAACGAGTAGCCCATGGAGCTTCTCTCCGCGGTGTTTCGTTGGTCGTTGCGCAACCGGGCGATGGTGATGCTCGCCGCCGCCCTCTTTACCGTGCTGGGTATCCAGGCCGCGTTGGGGCTGCCGGTGGATGCGGTGCCGGACATAACCACCATGCAGGTTCAGGTGATCACCTCCGCCCCTGCACTCTCCCCCGTGGAAGTGGAGCGGATGGTGAGCGTGCCGGTAGAACGGGCGATGGCCGGCACCCCCAAGGCGACCGAGATCCGCTCCCTCTCCAAGTACGGTCTCTCGATCGTCACCGTGGTGTTCGAGGAGGACACCGACCTCTACTTCGCGCGGCAGCAGATCTCGGAGCGGCTCAAGGGAATTGAAGAGGCGGTGCCGGCGCGTTACGGCCGGCCGGAGCTGGCGCCGGCGACCACCGGCCTGGGAGAGGTGTTCCAGTTCGTGCTCCGTGGAGAGGGCCACTCGCTGATGGAGCTGGAGGAGCTGCTCGACTGGTACCTGGCGCCTCAGCTGCGAATGGTGCCCGGAGTGGTGGACGTCAACACGCTCGGCGGAGAAAACAAGGAGTATCAGGTCGTGGTCGATCCGGCCCGGCTTCAAGCCTCCGGCCTCTCGGTTCAGGAGGTGTTGCTGGCCCTGGAGCGTACCAACGCCAACGCCGGCGGAGGCTATCTGGAGCACAACCGTGAGCAACTGGTGATCGGTACCCAGGGACTGGTCTCCAGCCTGGATGACCTCAAGAGCGCGGTGCTGGGTGCGACGCCGCTCGGGGTGCCAATCACCGTGGCGAGCATCGGAGAGGTTCGGTTTGGCCCCCAGCTTCGTCGCGGCGCCGCATCCATGGATGGCAAGGGCGAAGTCGTGGTGGGGACGGCGCTGATGCTCACCGGTGAGAACGCCCGTGCCGTCACACGGCGGATCGCCGCCAAGTTGGAAGAGCTGAAGCCCTCGCTTCCGCAGGGCGTGGTGGTGGAGCCGTTCTACGACCGATCGATCCTGGTCGACCGCACCCTCCATACGGTAGCCAAGAACCTGGCGGAGGGAGCGCTGCTGGTGGTCATGGTGCTGCTGCTCCTTCTGGGAGACGTGCGGGCCGGACTGATCGTCGCGTCCACCATTCCGCTCTCAATGCTCTTCGCGCTGATCCTGATGCGCGCCACGGGCGCCTCGGGAAATCTGATGAGCCTGGGGGCGATCGACTTCGGGCTGATCGTCGATTCATCGGTGATCATCGTGGAAAACGCGGTGCGCCGCCTGGGCCAAGCCCGGCGATCCCGGCGGTCCAAGGCTTCGCTCCTTTCCCTGGAGGAACGGAGCGCCACAGTGCAAGGCGCGGCGATGGAGGTGCTTAGCGCCAGCATCTATGGCCAGGCAATCATTGCGATCGTCTACCTGCCGATCCTGGCCTTGCGAGGTACCGAGGGGAAGCTGTTTCACCCTATGGCCAACTCGGTGCTCTTCGCGCTGACCGGCTCCTTCATCTTCTCGCTGACCGTTGTGCCGGTGCTCTGTGCCCTCTTCCTGAAGCCTCAGGACACAGAGGCACAGCACGAGCCCTGGCTGATGCGAGGGCTGCACGCCCTCTTCCTGCCGCTCTTCGGGGCCGCTTTCCGGCACCGGGGTCGCACGCTCACCGGAGGTCTGCTTCTCCTGGCCCTGGGCCTGGCACTCTCGACCCGACTGGGAGCCGAGTTCGTGCCCCAACTTGACGAAGGGGACATCCTGCTGGAAGTGCGCCGGCTCCCCGGCATCTCCCTCACCGAGGCGATCGAGCAGGATCGCCGTGTGGAGCTGGCCCTTTTGGAGGTTCCGGAGGTGTTGCACACCGTGGCCAAGACCGGCTCGCCCGAGCTGGGGACCGATCCGATGGGGATCGATCAAACCGACGTCTTCATCACGCTCAAGCCCCGCGCGGACTGGCGGGAGGGGCTGACCAAGGAGGAGCTGGGAACTGAGCTCGCCGGGAAGCTTCAGGAGAAGGTTCCGGAGGCGGCGATCGCCGTGTCCCAACCGATCCAGATGCGCACGAACGAGCTGGTCGCAGGAGTCAAATCGGACGTAGCCGCACAGATCTACGGACCGGATCTGGAGGTGCTGCAGACCTTGGCCGACCAGATGGCAGGAGTGCTCCGGAAGGTGCCGGGGGCGGTGGCTATCCGAGCAGAGCAAGGCACCGGGCTCTCCTATCTCCGCATTCTGCCCGACCGCGCGCGGCTGGCGCGCTACGGACTGACCGTGGACGACGTGAACACCCTGACCGAGACCCTGTCCGTGGGCGGCCACGCGGGCGTGGTGATCGAGGGAGACCGGCGGTTCGCCCTGGTGGTGAAGCTGGGGGCCGAGCTGGGGGGAAATCTGGAGGCGATCCGAAGCCTCCCTCTCAAGTCGCGGACCTCCCAGATGGTGCCCTTGGGTGACGTGGCCGAGCTGCAGCAGGACAAGGGGCCGGCGGTGGTCAATCGCGACAAGCAGTCCCGCCGCCGCGCGGTGGAGCTGAACGTGCGGGGGAGGGATCTCGTCTCGGTGGTAGAGGAGGCCCAGTCGCTGATCGCCCACGAGGTGCAGCTCCCCGCCGGCTATCGCGTCGAGTGGGGTGGTCAGTTCGAGAACTTTCTCTCTGCCAAAAAGCGCCTGATGTGGGTGGTCCCATTGGCGCTCGCGCTGATCCTGAGCCTGCTCTGGGCCGCCTTCCAGGAAGCGAAGCCGGCGTTGCTGATCTTCCTGAACATCCCCTTCGCGGTCGTGGGGGGAGTTGCGGCGTTGTTCCTGCGGGGCATCCCCTTCAGCATCTCCGCCGGCGTCGGCTTCGTTGCCTTACTGGGGGTAGCGGTCCTCAACGGCCTGGTGCTGGTCTCCTTTGCCCGTCAACTCCAGGCAGGCGGCCGCTCACCGAGCGACGCGATCAAGGAGGCGACCGAGCTGAGGCTCCGGCCGGTGCTGATGACCGCGCTGGTCGCGGCACTGGGCTTCTTGCCAATGGCCCTCTCCACCGATCCCGGGAGTGAGGTCCAGCGGCCCCTGGCCACGGTTGTGATCGGGGGGCTCCTCTCCGCGACCGCTCTCACCCTCTTCTTCTTCCCCACGCTCTACGCCTGGGTCCATCGGAGGAGCCCTGCGACCGGAGCCAGCGGAGGGCTTGTGCGCGGGGACGGGCTGACCTAGATGGGCAGTCCTATGAACCAAACCTCGTCCAACCTGCCGATCCTCGAGTTCGTCCTTCGCAACTACAAGAACTTCAACGCGCGGGCGACCCGCGACGCCCTGGTCTCCTACTGGCGGCACATCGAAGCGGGCGGAAAGATGTTCTGGGCGGTGGCCGGCGCGATGTCCTCCGCGCAGCTCGGCATCACTCTGGCCCCGGCCATCCGCGAAGGGCTGATCCACGGCCTGTCGGTGACCGGCGCCAATCTCGAGGAGTCGCTGTTCCGGTTGGTGGCCCACGACCACTACAAGGACTTTCCTGACTATCGGTACTTCACCAAGAAGGACGACACCCAGATCCTGGAAGACCGGATGCGCCGGGTGACCGACACCAGCATTCCGGAGGACGAAGCGTTTCGGGCGGTGGAGAAGTTCATCGTCCCGATGTGGAAGCGGGCGGCGCAGGAGAACCGGCGGCGCTTCTGGCACGAGTACTTCTACGAGCTGCTCGGCGCGGTTCCCAAGGAGCTGTACCAGGGCAAGCCGGACGAGTGCTGGCTCCTCGCGGCGGCACAGGCCGAGCTGCCAATCGTGGTCCCCGGCTACGAGGACTCCACCTTCGGGAACATCTTCGCCTCCCACGTCAAGCTGGGCGACTGCCCCGCCTCGATCGCCAAGTCGGGCATCGAGTACATGGGCGCCTTCTATGACCAGTACCGGGAGTTGTCGGCCGGAGCGGGGATCGGCTTCTTCCAGATCGGTGGCGGCATCGCCGG